>CAIPRZ010000079.1 GCA_903867585.1 uncultured Chlamydiae bacterium | reverse complement strand
TCCAGCTTTAGCAATTTTTTTAATGATATCAATATTCATTAAAGAAGCATCAGCTTTTTGAGCAAAAATAGGACCTTCAATGTCTGCTAGGAACGCGTCTAAAGCCCGGGTTAAGTTAGGTTTATCTTCTTCTTTTGCAGCTTCAATAACATTTTTAAAACATCTATTATAGGTTTTAAGTGCCTCAGTGAGGCTCTCTTTTTGAGCTGCTGTAAATGGTGTTTTATCGATGAGGTTTTCAATCTGACCATTTAGTTCTTTTCTTTCATCAGAAAGCTCGGCAAAGCGAGTTTTAAAATCGGCAAAGTCTGTATCTCTTGCGATCGGAGTTCCATCAGCATCAATAAATAAATGGTTTAAAACGCTTAAGGTCTCTTGGGCATGATTTTTAATTGCATTAAGACCACGGTTCATATCGTCATTTAATTTTTTAGAATTTAATAGTGGCAGCCCATCAACTGATTTTACAATAATAACTTTAGTTAAATTCTCTAAAAGAGTCTGGCGTTGCTTTTCAGTTTGTTTAATTTGTCGTTCTGTAATTGGGGTAGAATCAGCAGAAAACGAGTTATTAATCGTTCTTAGAATGTTTACAGATTGTTTTCTAACAAAATCAGCATTGATTTGTTTTTGTAAGCTCTCTAAAACAATTAATGCTCCAACTTCTGCGGTTTGAGAAACTAGCGTATCTGCGCTTAATAGAGCAGGTTTTTTCTCTAAAACAGCTCCAACTTCTATGGCATCAGAGCTTGAATTGATATCCACAGCTTTGAAAAGGGTTTGTATCGCTTTAGATAAGGTGTCTTTATTCATCGCTGAATAAGAACGCTCAATGGGTATATCTGCAGTTTCTTCTTCGTCTGAAGGTTCCTTATTTAAATCAGAAAGAATAGGGGTAATAAGATCAATGATAGCTTTATCCAATTGGTATTGGAAGCTATTAGCATCTCGAATCGGTTTTTCAATATGTTTCATCGGGTCGTTTAAGATACCAGACCACGATGTCAATTTTTTTACAACAAAACGGGAAATAGACCAGCTAAAGGTGTTAGCTAAAACTTTATCGAATAATTTTTCATAAAATTCTTTAGAAGTAGAAAAACCACCATGAAGAAGTTCGTTTGTGCTAAGAATTTTTTCTAATTCATAGTCAACACAACCTTTAAGTTCGCCGTTATTAAATTTTTTACGGATGTCACCTGCAGCGTTAATAACTGCGCTATTATAGGTTAAAAGACCCTTAATGAAAGCTGATGAGATAAAATCCATAAGTTCTGCAGGATTTTTGACATCAAGAGCATTTAAACTAGATTTTAACAAATTAGTTACTTTGGCTGCTAAAAAACCGGCAAATAATCCTGCGAAAAATTTTCTAATATGTAATCCAAGACGAGCTATCGGCTGAAGGAAAGAAAGGGTGTTATTCTCATTAACTTTATTAGAAATTTCACGAGAAAAACAGTTGTAATAGGCTTTTTCGTCATCTGAATTAATTAATTTTAGAAGTTCTTGCGGGATAGTATTGCCAAATATAGCTGTCACTTCTGCTTTACGTCTTAGGCATATACCAAGTTGTGATACAAGCTTATTAATTTCTTCTTTTTGCTCTTCTGCATCAAGGCTTACTTCTGAAGCAGCATCTGAGCTGTTAATTAAATCGTCAATCTCTTCTTCACTTGGTGCTTCTATAGAAGCTCTTGCATTTATGGAAAATCCATGAATTGTAAGCTCAGCTCTTTCTAAAGAGGCATAAAGCTCTGTAATTTTGTCATTAATAATCTCTTTAGTAGAAGTGGGGTTATGCACTAAAGCATCTAATTCATCATTGCAATCGAATAAGGCTTGAAGACCGTTAGCTGTATCAGCCTTGATTTCTTCTGACGTTTTTGTTTCGGCTTCTTTTAGGAAATTAATAATAAGTTTTGCCGATTCCTTAAGAAGAGTTAATTTGGTAGCATCCATTGCTACTTGTGGAAGACCTGCGACTGTAGCATTAAAATGACCGAAAAGATTTACGGCTCCACCGACTTGACCTGCTACATTACCGGCAGCTTGAAAGGCTTGACCTGTGTAATTTCGAACAGCTCCACCAACTTGACTCGCTAATCCACCGGCAGCCTGAACAGCACCTGCACCCAATCTATACAATGCATCAAACATAATTAACCTAATTTAAAATTTTTATTACATCAATAATAACATAACCTTGTTAATAATAGATAAAGATAATATAGAAAAATAATATGAATAAGAGTCTTTTATCCTTATTATTAGTTAGTTCATCCCTTGCTGCTAAACCCTATGTTTATTTGGACGTTGAGGGGTTATATCTTTTAAGATGCGGCTCAAGTCGCAGACAATTAGCAACTTATGGATACGGCGCAGATGCTACTAGCGCTATTACCTCTCAAAATCTTATCCGTTCTATGAGCTATGAGCCTTGTCTACGGGTAGCCATCGGGGCCAATAATGGAGCCCATGGGGGCTTTTTTAGGGGGCTAGTAGCCAAGGGATGGTCGGGTAATTATAATGTTACAGGAACCGATGACCTATATTTTCCTTTTAATCAAATGATCGAAGGCTATTCGGTGGCTCAAGAGGTTAAAAGCCATTATACCAATAATCTAACTGTTATTGAAGGCTATATCACGCGCGATTTGACCCCACTTTGGAAGCAGTATTTTGCTTTTAGAGGGCTTATGGGACTTCAATACTTCAATGTTCCAGAAAACGTCACGCTAACGTTTTATAAAAAGCTATTGGGG
>CAIPRZ010000078.1 GCA_903867585.1 uncultured Chlamydiae bacterium | reverse complement strand
GGTTGAGTCGTTGTAATGGCTATATTAATTTACGGTTAAGCCAGTCTCTATAAAAGTTACATGGGTTATAATAGGGGTAATAAAAGAGTATTTTTATGGTTTTTGCAATAAATAAAGCCCAAACTAGCCCTTTATCAACTTCTTATAGCGCTTGTGATCAAACACTTGCGTCTATAAAATCTGTATACCAATTGGCGGTTAGCTTTTTTAATGATTTAAAAAAATTTCTATTTTACTCGATCTCTTTAGCCTTTAAAAAAATTCAGCATACTTTATTCCCTAACTCCTGCCAGTGGTACAATCTAATTTGTCCTAAAATTACTGTAGGGGCGATTCCCTTGAAAGAAAGAAACATGCTCCCATTTTTAGATAATAAGAGCGTCTTGGCGATTGTTGAGCCTTTTGAGTTAGAGCCAAGCTGGGCAGCTTGTCCTTTAACGCCCTCTGATTATCAGACTCAAAATACAGTTTTTAAGCATGTTATTGCTGAAGATTTTAAAGCCTTAACTCAAAACCAGATTAAAGAAGCTATAGCCTTTATTGAAGATCAAGTGAAGGCAGATCGTGAAATTTATGTTCATTGTAAAGCCGGAAGAGGGCGAAGTGCCACAGCTGTTATTTGCTATCTTTTAAAAAACAAATTCCCAGGGTGTGCCTCTGTTGACAATTCCATCGCTTTTGTAAAAGCGCAACGCTCACAAACCAAAATCAATCCCCGTCAAAAAGAGGCGATTGAAATCTATTTTAATTCGCTGTCTTAAGCGCTATTGGCTTATTTTAGAGCCATTAAAGCCCCTCTATTGAGCGGTTTTTTTTTCATCCCCAATTTATTTCAGATAATAGATAAAAAAAGTGGGTCTTTTTCCTCAATTTAGCTAAAATGGGTAAACGAATTTGGAGGGGACATGACTCGCGATAATGAGACCGATTCTCAGTCAGAAATGATTGAACACGAGGAGCATCTTGAATCTGTCACTTCTAAGCTCGATGCAATTTTGCTCGACAAGCTCGAAGCGGCATTTCATCAGCAAACATCCACTGTTATTTATCATGATCTTGCTAAAATTGCCTGCGAATATAGCCCTGTTGACTTAGCTTATGCAGCTCCTAAGCTTCCATCCCATGCAAGAGCTGTCTTATATGAGAATTTGAGTGATATCGAAGCTAAAACCTCTTTTATGGTTAATACCGATAGCTCCACGCGCCTTGCTGTTTTTAGAGAAATTTCTGATGAGGAAATAAAAACTTTAATATCACATATGTCATCTGATGATGCGGTGTTTGTGATGGAGGTGTTATCTGAAAAAAGATATAGACGGATCATTGAAAAAATTGACCCTAAAAAAGCTCAAAGAATTAAAGAGATCAAAAAATATGCCCGCAATACTGCTGGCCGTTTAATGATCAATGAGTTCTTTTCATTTGTGATGGATGTCACTTTAGGGCAAGTAGCAAGCCATATCCGCAATAATCCTGGAATTGACCTCACTCGCCGTATTTTTGTTGTTGATAAGCAAGGGGTCCTTATAGGCTACGTGCCCGCTCGAAACCTGATTATTAACCCACCAACTCTCACTTTAAAGCAGGTTATGAAACCGGTGCTCTATAAAGTGACAGCTGATACTTCTCGAGAAGATGTGGTTGATCTTGTCGAGCGCTATAAAATTTCAGCTCTGACTGTAGTCAACGAAGACGATAAGCTGATTGGGGTAATAACCTATGAAGATATTTTAGAAGCCATTGAAGATATTGCTGATGCGACTATTGCCTCTTTTGCTGGTACTGCTGAAAAACTTCGCGACAATAAACCTTTTTGGCTCCGTTTTTATGCAAGGGCACCATGGCTTTTTGTGACCCTCATTGCGGGTATCATAAGCTCTAGTGTTATGGCCTCTTTCCAGAAATATGAAGGGGGGATGTTAACTTTTGTTTTATGCTTTATCCCTTTAATTACTGGGATGAGCGGTAATATTGGGATCCAATCAAGTACTATCTTAGTTCGAGGGATGGCTACTGGTATTGTGATTTCAGGAACCAGACGTGAAGCGATTTTAAAAGAGCTAGTAGTTGGATTATGCGCCGCTTTAGTATTTGGCTTAATTTGTGCTTTCGCTGTCTCTTTTTTAAATATATTTTCAGCTAACGAAGATGTTTTAAATCCGCATCAACTGGGATTAATGGTGGGTGTTGGTTTATTTGGAGCCTGTTTAACCGGAAGCTTACTCGGTGTCGGATCCCCCTTATTATTTTCTCGAATTGGGGTAGATCCAGCTGTAGCTTCGGGGCCTATTGTGACAGCGTTTAACGATGTTCTATCAACAGTCATTTTCTTTATCATTGTTATTGTGATGAAGGGCTTTTTTTAGTTGCAGATTTGAGCTTTAGCTGCCTATAGTGTGATTTTTATTGGCTGGGAAAATTTAGCAGGTATTTATGAGCTATAGCCACTCCAAAATTACCAACAAGTTTTTAAAAGATTTGCTCCCTGCTGCTACTGAGCAACTTTTAGATCAAGGGCACAAGAGTGCTTATAACATTGATGATATTTGGATGGAGCTTGTGGGGGAGAAGATGGCCAAGCTTACCTCCATTCAATCTTTTAACCAGGGGATTATGGTGGTTAAAGTAAAAGGAGCTAGTTTAAATCACTTGCTCTCGACCACAGAGAAACCCAAAATTTTAGCCAAATTGAAAACAAACTATCCATTTTTAAAAGTGAAGAATCTGGTCTTTAGATCGGGTTGAATTGATAATAAACTCTAACTATTTAAGAAGTGAAAGGTATGACAACAATGACACAACAACCACAGTATGACGCCAGCTCTATTACCGTACTTGAAGGGCTTCAGGCTGTCCGAGAAAGACCGGGGATGTATATTGGGGATTCCAATAGTGGAGGTCTCCACCATCTAGTCTACGAAGTTGTCGATAATAGTATCGATGAGGCGCTTGCTGGACACTGTAATACGATCACTGTCACCATTCATCCTGATAACTCGATTTCTGTTGAGGATAATGGTCGTGGTATTCCTGTTGGTAAGCATGAAAAAGAATCTCTAAAGCAGGGAAGAGATGTTTCGGCTTTAGAAGTAGTTATGACCATTCTTCACGCTGGTGGTAAATTTGATAAAAACACCTATAAAGTCTCTGGGGGTCTCCACGGTGTGGGGGTCTCTTGCGTTAATGCTTTATCGACAAAGCTTGTAGCTGAAGTTCATAAAGAGGGTAGGGTTTATCAAATGGAGTTTGCTCGCGGTAAACCCGTAGGTCCTTTAAAGGTTTTAGGCGAAACCTCTAAAAGGGGAACTATCATTACGTTCCATCCCGATGAAACCATCTTTACTACTCTAGTTTACGATTATGACATCCTTTTAAAACGTTTAAGAGAGCTTGCTTTTTTAAATCGCCACATTACAATTAACTATGTCGATGAGCGCGATATCACGCGCCAAAAGCAGGTCTTTTCTTATGAAGGGGGAATCTCTTCATTTGTTACTTATTTAAATGAGAATAAGCAGCCTCTTTTTCCTACGCCTATTTATATTTCAGGTCATAAAGAATCTCACGATGGTCGTATTGAATTTGAAGTGTCGATGCAATGGAATGATACGTTCACAGAAAACGTTTATTCCTATGTAAACAACATTTCCACAAAACAAGGTGGAACCCATGTTACCGGCTTTTCAACAGCTCTAACTCGTGTTTTAAATCAATACATCAAAAGTCATGTGCAGCTAAAAAGTGATAAAATTAGCGTCACAGGCGATGACATGAGAGAGGGGATGACAGCGGTTTTATCTGTTAAAGTTCCAAATCCTCAATTTGAAGGGCAAACTAAACAACGACTTGGTAATAGCGATGTAGCCTCTGTAGTTCAACATATCGTTGGCGATCAGCTTGCTGTGTTTTTAGATGAGCATCCAGTCATTGCCAAAGCTCTTGGTGAAAAAGCGATTTTAGCGGCTCAAGCGCGGGAAGCTGCAAGAAAAGCTAGAGAATTAACTTTAAGAAAAACCGCTCTTGATACGGCTCGTCTTCCTGGAAAACTGACCGACTGTCAGGAAAAAGATCCTAGCCTTTGTGAAATTTATATCGTTGAGGGAGATTCTGCGGGAGGGTCTGCTAAAAGTGGAAGAGATAGACGTTTCCAAGCTATTTTACCCATTCGTGGTAAAATTCTAAACGTGGAAAAGGCCCGTTTGGAAAAAATTCTTCAAAATACTGAAGTGGGCGCGATGGTGGCCGCTTTTGGTTGTGGTATCGGAAAAGAGAACTTCAATTTAGAAAAACTCCGTTATCATAAAATCATCATCATGACGGATGCTGACGTGGATGGATCTCATATTAGAACCCTTCTATTGACATTCTTCTACCGTCATATGCCTTTACTTGTAGAAAATGGTTATGTCTACATAGCTCAACCTCCTCTTTATCGAGTGACGCGCAAAAAACAAAGCCGTTATATCCATTCTGAAAAAGAGATGGATGATTACCAATTAAAACTTGGCATGAGCGATATGCATGTTCGTCTGCCTGGTAAAGATGATAATATGGATGCTGACGAACTACATCAGCTTTTAAGTATTGTCCGTGAAATTGAAATCTTTATGACAATGGTCGAGCGCAAAGGTCTACCATTTAAACAGTTTGTTTCCATGAAAAATGATAGCGGACAGTATCCCCGTTTTATGGTTCAGCTTGGAGATGATCTTAAATACCTTTATACAGAAGAAGAGTTTCAAGCTTTGAAAAAGCAATCTGAAGCGCTTCAAATCATCCAACATGAACAAACTCTAGCAGCGATTCCAGAAGAAGAAAGAACTGAAGCTATGAAACAGGTAAGAATTAAACCTTTATCTGTTATTGAAATTTATGAGCCTAAAAATCTCCATCCTTTAAGAGAGGGTCTAGCTCAGTACCATTTCAGTTTAGATTCTTATTTCCATGCTAGTACAAAACTTTTTGATTTAGTGGATGAAGAGGGAAAACTCCATCCGATCTTTACCCTTAAAGAGGGTATCGACGCCATCCGTGTAAACGGAAGAAAAGGGATAGAAATACAGCGCTATAAAGGTCTTGGTGAGATGAACGCCGACCAGCTTTGGGAAACCACAATGGATCCAAAAGTGAGAACGCTGATTAAAATTACCCTGCCAGATGCGATTGCAGCTGACCATATGTTTACCATGCTGATGGGTGAAGAGGTACCGCCACGAAGAGCCTTCATCGAACATCACGCATTATCTGTTAAAAATCTTGATATCTAAGGAACTTGAATAACCATGAGCTACACCAAAGATGAAATGATTGTTCCTCGCAATGTCGAGGAGGAAGTTAAGGAAAGTTATTTACGCTACTCGATGTCGGTGATTATTTCTCGAGCCCTTCCCGATGTGAGAGATGGTTTAAAACCTTCACAACGCCGTATTTTATACGCAATGCGTCTTCTTAATTTATCACCCGGTTCTAAGCACCGTAAATGTGCTAAAATTTCTGGAGATACATCTGGAGATTTTCACCCCCACGGTGAATCGGTTATTTACCCAACACTTGTCCGTTTAGCCCAGCCATGGTCGATGCGTTATCGACTTATCGATGGTCAAGGAAACTTTGGTTCGATTGATGGAGATCCACCGGCTGCTATGCGTTATACAGAAGCCCGTCTTACTCATTCATCGATGGCGCTTATGGAAGATCTTGAAAAAGATACCGTCGACCATATTCCAAACTACGATGAAACTAAAACAGAACCGACAGTATTTCCTGCTAAATTCCCAAATCTTTTAGCAAACGGATCTTCGGGGATTGCTGTGGGTATGGCAACCAATATCGCTCCTCATAACTTGGGCGAGCTTATTGAAGCGACAAGTCTTGTAATTGATAATCCGATGGTTTCTATTGATGAAATCATGCAAGTAATGCCGGCACCTGATTTTCCAACAGGGGGCGTGATTTGTGGTTTAAGAGGGGTTAAAGAGGCCTTTTATACTGGCCGTGGCAAGTTAACTCTGCGTGGAGTGCTCCGCGTTGAAGAGATAGAAGGGGGAGATCGCCAGAAAATTGTGGTTGATGAAATCCCTTATAACGTTTCTAAAGCAACCCTTATTCAACAAATTGCCCACCTTGTTAATGATAAAGTGATTGCTGGTATTTCTGATTTACGCGATGAATCGGATAAAGATGGTATGCGTATTGTCTTTGAACTTAAAAGGGGAGAAATCCCTGATGTGACTATCAATCAGCTTTATAAATTTACCGATCTTCAGGTGACATTTGGCTGTAATATGCTAGCTCTTGATAACGGTATGCCCCGTATCATGAACATCAAGCAGATGATTCAAGCTTGGGTTGATCACCGAATAGAGGTGATTCGTCGTCGTACCCGTTTCGAACTTCTAAAAGCTGAAGCGCGTGCCCATATCCTAGAAGGTTATTTAAAAGCGCTGGATCATTTAGATGCGGTTGTCCGTTTAATTAGAGAAAGCGAATCTAAAGAAGAAGCTAAACATCAATTGATGGCTACCTACGAGCTTTCTGAAAGACAAGCTAATGCGGTATTAGAACTAAGACTCTACCAGCTAACAGGTCTTGAAAGAGCTAAAATTGAAGGAGAATACCAAGAACTTTTAGCTAAAATTCAGTACCTTCGTTCTATCTTAGCTTCAGAAGCCCTTGTTCGTGGTATTATTAAAGATGAGCTCCAAGATCTTAAAAAACATCACGCCTCTGATCGTAAAACAAAACTGATTGCGGCAGAAGGTGAGTTTAATATGGAAGATCTTATCGCTGATGAACCGGTAATCATTACTGTTTCTGATGACGATTATATCAAGAGAATGCCGACAGATACCTTCCGTGAGCAAAGACGGGGTGGTCATGGGGTTATTGGAGTAGAAATGAAAAAAGAGGCCGATACGGTCAAAGATGTTTATTCGGCTTCAACGCATGATACACTTTTAGTGTTTACCTCTTTAGGCAGATGTTACTGGTTAAAAGTGTGGCAAATTCCTGAAGGATCTAGAAGATCAAAAGGAAAACCTCTAATCAATTTACTTGAAGACATCAGACCTGAAGAAAAAATTGCTACCATATTAAAGGTTAAAAACTTTGAAGAATCAGCTTCTATATTCATGGCCACAGAAAAAGGGGTCGTTAAAAAAACCGATCTTGTCAACTTTAACCATCCTCGTAAGAAAGGGGTTTATGCGATCAATATTGATGAAGGAGATGCAGTAATTGCAGCACGCCTAGTATCTAATGATGATCAAGTGATGCTCTTTACTCGTGGCGGTATGGCTGTACGATTTGATCATACTCAGGTACGTGATATGGGTAGAGTGGCCCGTGGGGTTAAAGGAGCTCAGCTCAAAAGTCCTGAAGATAAAGTGGTCTCTTGTGAGATTGTTAAAGAAGGTCATTCCTTACTGATTGTATGTGAAAATGGCTTTGGTAAACGTTCACTTGTTGAAGATTTTAGACAGACCAACCGTGGCGGAGTGGGTGTTAGGTCTATCATTACCTCTGAAAGAAATGGAGATGTGATTGGAGCTATTGCTGTCAGTGATGATGATAGCGTATTACTTATGTCAAATGTTGGTCAGACTCTACGAATATCGATGCGCGATGTTCGTGTTATGGGACGATCCACGCAAGGGGTAAGACTCGTTCAGCTTCCAGAAACCACACTATTAACAGCTGTTCAAAAACTTGAAGCTGTTGAAGAAAAGGTCTAAATGAAAGGTTTTTTTATCACGCTTGAAGGCATTGATGGGTCGGGAAAATCGACACTGACCCATGGACTTGTTCAAAGTTTAAAAGATCTAGGTTTAGATGTTTTAGCGACAAGAGCTCCAGGGGGAACCGAATTTGGTCAAAAAATTCGGGATCTCATTTTGCATGGAAAACTTCATGATATAAAATCAGAGCTTTTCCTTTTTTTAGCCGATAGAGCAGAACATGTAGCAACAGTTATTAAACCAGCATTAGCTCAAGGCAAAATCGTTATCTGTGATCGCTATAATGATTCCACAATCGCTTATCAATCAGAACGGGGACTAGATTCTTCGATGATAAGCAGGCTTTGTGAGTATGCAACCGATCACTTAGAACCTCATCTTACTTTATGGGTCGATCTTGATCCTAAAAAAGCTTTTGAAAGGCTTGAAAAACAGCGTCATGCTAAAGATCGTATTGAAAATGAGGGGCTTTATCTTTTAACAAAAATATCAGAAGCTTATAGGGCTCTTGCTAAAAAACATCCTCGAATTATAACTCTTGATGGGGGATTATCGGTATCCGAACTTTTAGCCACAAGCTTAGATCATGTTAAACAAAAGCTTAATCACTAAAGCGCATAGCTTAATTTTAGATTCACTTGTAGAGCTTTATACTAAGGGCAAACTTCCCCATGCCCTTTTATTCTATGGTCCTTCTGGGATTGGCAAATATGACTCAGCTCTATACCTTGCCCAAAAGCTTTTAGCCCATCCTTTTAAAACAGCTCTCGATCATCCCGATTGTCTCATTATTAAGCCTGATAGTAGCCAAAACGTTTATAGCATTGATCAAATTAGACAGATGCAAGAGATGGTTGTAACAAGACCTTATGAGGCTAAAGCCCGTATTTTTATCTTGGATAAAGCCGAACGGATGACTTTTCAAGCCGCCAACGCTTTTTTAAAGCTTCTTGAAGAGCCCCCAGAGGATAACTACTTCATCCTTATTTCTGATAAGGGTTTTAAACTCTTACCCACGATTTCATCAAGAGTTCAAAAGATTGCCTTCTTTCCTATACCAAAAGAGCTCTTTGAGTCCTATCTAGAGGAGTATAAAATAAACCTAGGTCCCTTTTTATTTCTAGCTGACGGGGCCTTTGGAAAGGCTGAAACGGTATTTAAATATAAAACCTATTTGGAAAGCCTTGCAAAGCTTTTACCCTATTCCTATAGGCAGGAATGGGTGTCCTATAGAGCCCTATTTGAACAAATGGAAGGGGATGAGACCTTTGAGTTTCTTGAATTCCTCCCCCTTTTGGAACAGCTTTTAACAGACTATGCTTTTTATAGTCTTACCCTCAAGCCCCCCCAGTATCCTTGGGAGGGCCCTAAAAGCAGCCTAAATCTCACTTTAAGTGGGTTAAAAGACTCATTCTTAACCCTTAATAAGGGTTATAGTTCTCATATTAAATTATCTCATTGTTTAGATAATTTTTTTAAATACATAAATAATTAAACATAAACTACTTATAATT
>CAIPRZ010000077.1 GCA_903867585.1 uncultured Chlamydiae bacterium | reverse complement strand
AGAAGTGAGGTATTAATAAAGATCGGAATTTGAGTTTTTATAGCAAGAGCTAGAGCTTCTGTAGGCCTTGCATCTATTTCTAGGATCTCTTTGATGGGAGATGCTGTTTTTTCCATAAAGATTTTTGTATAAAATACACCCTCTTTTTCATTTTCAATCAGAATCTGAAGAGGTTTAAGATCACATCCTGTCATTAATGATAATATCACATCAAAAGAAGTTGGTCTTTCCACAGGGGATTTTGCGATGAGATGCTGCAATAATTTACCAGATTGGGCTTGTAGGTAAATAACAAATACACGGTCTTCACTAGTAAAATAGACCGAAGTATACGCTAAGGATAATTCAATTTTTTGAATGGCTATAGGTGTGAGCATTATTCATATATAATTACTTCACCTTCTTTTAATCCGATAAGGATTTTATTTACACAATTAAAAAATAAACCGGTTTCTAAAACACCGGGAATATGTTTAAGGCTACTTTGCAACTTAGCAGGTTCATTTATTGGGGAGTCTAAATGAATGTCTAAAAGATAATTGCCATTATCTGTGATAACCATTTTTTTATGGGAATCTGTTCGAAAATGACCGTTTAAACCCAGTTTTTTTATATGTAAAAATGTAGCTTCATGGCCAAAGGGGAGAATTTCACATACAAGTGGGCAGCGCTGAAGAATTCGGCTTTTTTTAGATTCATCCACAAGAATGACGATCTGTTTAGACATACTAGCGAGGATTTTTTCTCTAAAAAGGGCTCTTCCTAACCCTTTTAAACAATTTTTCTGCTCGTCTATCTCATCAGCACCATCAAAATAAATATCACAAGAGGTCAATTGGGGATTGAGGGGGATATTAAAACTTTTGGCAAGATTTTCAGATTCAATAGAGGCTGCAATAGCTTCTATTTTTAATCCCTCTTTTACCTTATGACCTAGAAGTTTTATAAATTCAGCCGTTGTTGATCCCGATCCTAATCCCACTTTCATATGAGGAATTACAAAATCTAGAGCCCTCTTTGCTACAATTTTCTTGATTTGATCAGCGTCTATCATCGATAACCTAAAAAAACTATTAAAAAGGATGTTGTAATGACCAAGATTAAGTTGCAAGAGCTTTTAAAAGCTGTCAATACTTACCTAAAAGTTCACGAATTCAAAGATTACGGACCCAATGGTCTCCAAGTTCAAGGAAAAGAAGAAATAGAAAAAATTGTCTTTTCTACATCAGCAAGTCTTGAAGTTATAGAAAAAGCAATAGAGTGTCATGCAGACGCCCTTATCGTGCATCATGGAATATTTTGGGATAAAGATTCCCGTGTACTTGAAGGGCCAATACTAAAAAAAGTGAAGGCCTTAATTGAAAACAAAATCAGTCTTATAGCCTATCATTTACCTCTTGATGCACATAGAGAGGTAGGAAATAATTTTATGACATTAAAACTTTTAGGAGCGACCCACTTGGAAGTTTTTGAGTCTATCGGTTCAAAAGGGGTTGTTGATGTTCAATCCAAACAACTGATTTCAAAAATTAGCCAGTTATTTGATGTAAATCCGATGGTGCCTCCTTATAAAGATAAGACAATTACCAAAATTGCCTCAGTTTCAGGAGGTGGGCACAGTTATATAAAAGCTTGCGTTGAAGAGGGTATTGAGGCTCTTATTTCTGGGACTTTTGATGAATGGGTTTGGGATTATGCTCAAGAAAATGAAATTTTATTTATTCCCATTGGTCACTATAAATCGGAAAATATCGGTATTAAGGCCCTTGAAATCTATGTAAAACAGACTTGGAATATCAAAACCGCCTATTTGGAAGTCTCTAACCCGTATTAAAAAATTTTAAACTTTAAAAAACCTCTCTTGTGGTTTAAACTTGAATGAATTAAAGAATTATCAACAGTAAATTTTTAGTGCTCTTTTTAAAAAAAATTAACCTGAAGCGACCTATGTCTCAAATTAATTCATCTTCTCCTTTTGCTCCTGAATCCGAAGCGATTGTTAAGTTTCGGCAGCAGCTGCAAAATACAAATTCATTGAATGATTTCCAATCATCGCCTGTTATCGAAAATCCTCAATCTGAAGCCGTCCTTGCCGTCGTTAAGCAATTGTTAGACAAGGATAAAGCATGAAAAAAGGGTTATTTGAATACCTTAAATCACGAGGATTAATTGAGGCTGCAACTTCTGAAACTATGGATGAGTTTTTAGATAAACCCATTCATGCCTATTTAGGTATTGATCCCACCGCTGACAGCCTACATCTTGGTCATCTTGCAGGACTATCGGTGGCTAAATGGTTTTTAGATTATGGACATCAAGTAACCATTATTATTGGAGGAGCGACAGCCCGTGTTGGTGATCCATCAGGGAAAAGTTTAGAAAGACCATTACTTGATCTTGCAGCTATTGATGAAAATACTAAGCAGCTAACCCATCAGGTAAAATCCATTTTAGGTTCTCTTCATAATGTCCATTTTGTGGATAACTATGAATGGTTCAAAAAAATCGATGTTCTTTCATTTTTACGTGATACAGGGAAACATTTTCGCCTTGGTGTGATGCTCTCCAAAGATTCTGTGAAAAACAGACTCTATTCTGAAGAGGGGATAAGTTTTACCGAATTTACCTATCAGATCCTTCAGGCCTATGATTTTTATCATCTTTTCACTGAGCATGGGGTGAATTTGCAGCTAGGGGGAAGTGATCAATGGGGAAATATCACTGCAGGTACTGATCTTATTAGAAAAGTTGCAAAAAAAGAAGTTCACGGACTTACATTCCCATTACTTACTCGCAGTGATGGAAAAAAATTTGGTAAATCTGAAAGCGGAGCGATTTGGTTATCAGAACAAAAATGTCCCCCTTATGAACTTTATCAGTATCTGTATAGAACTGCAGATAGCGATGTGATCAATTTATTAAAAAAACTCTCTCACGTCCCCACAGAAGAAATTGCCAAATTAGAAGAGGCCTTAAACAGCCAACATAATTACGAAGTTAATAGCGCTCAAAAACTTTTAGCAAGTTCTATTGTTTTATGGCTTCATGGACAAAAAGGTCTAGAGGAGGCGATGGCATTAACTCAAGGATTACAACCTGGAAAAGATACCGCGCTTAATCCCCATGATTTAAAAAAATGGCATGAGCTTGAAAACGGTCCTACGTTTGAAAGACAAGGTTTTTTAGATAAAAAGTATGTAGATCTATTTTTTGAAACAGGGTT
>CAIPRZ010000076.1 GCA_903867585.1 uncultured Chlamydiae bacterium | reverse complement strand
CTGCAGGGGTTTTTTTTAAGTCTAAAATTGATTTTTAGTCTAAAACTAATTTTAAAATTAATTATTTACAGATAGAAAGGACATTTTAAATAAATCTTTACTCATAAGAAGCCTCGAATCCATAATCACTTTTTTGTAAAAAGAACACATTCAATTCCATAAGACCAGCTATTCTGATGTTGGCATGTTTCCATTAAATATTTAACAAGCAAATGTTTGGATTCCAAGTCGGCTCTATTTAGCCAAATTCCTCCTCCTTTTTTTACTTTAGGAAAATATTGAATGAGTTCATTCAGAGCATACTCCTGGCTAAAATCGCCGTCTAAAAAAAGCATATCTATAGAATCATCAGAAAAAAGTTTAACAGCTTTTAAAGATTCAATTCTAAGGGGATGTATATAATTTCTTAAATTGCCTTGGAAGTGTCTTGCTAAAAAATCCAGATACAAAAGGTCCCCATCTGTATCTATCGCGTACCAAAAATTTGCGAACTGATTATATTCGCTTTTTTTAGATTCATCAGGGGTATATTGCCACTTATCGATGGTGTGAAGAATTCCTTTTTGATTAAACGCTAAAGTATTACCTATTGCAAATGAGATAGCACCCTGAAAACTCCCAATTTCAACACATAATTGAGGTTTTGCCAAAGCTACATAATCCATTATTAAACCCACTTTTTGTGGGGGAGACCAAAAAGAAAGAGTGTTGAATTGTGAAAGTATTGAGACCTTGTAATTATCCCAATTATTTTGTGAAAATAGAGCAGTCGTTGGAATAATTAAGAGATTAATTAGATGTTTATTCATTAAGGCGCTCCTTTTGTATCAGAAACATTTTCTTCGAACGAAACAAGATCATAAGTTAAAGAATAGAGATTAAGATCAGGGATAAGAGCAAGTTCGTGGTCATAAGGAAGGTAGAGCCCTTTGGTTTTATAAAAATTAATAATTTTTTCCATTCCACTTCTATTTATGAGATAGGAATGGGTCCTCATCCTGGATCCGATCTTTATAAAATCTTCAGAAATCTGAGTTCTTTTCAAAATATGAGAGGGATTTGCGACAAGATCTGGACGCCAAAACCAGGCCAAATCTAATCCCTTAAGATCCGATTTAAAATCGTTATGGCTAAAGTACATGTTAGCATCTTTAGTATCGATATCGGTGTATAAAATATCCCAATTAGTAGATTCAATTCTGTTATTAAGATTACAAATTAATGAAGTTAAAACTTTTGGGTTTTTGAGAATCTTGAAATCATCTTCAAGAATCCAAACAAGGTTTAATCCTTTATCATAAGCATTTTTAATAATACTTAAATGACTTAAAAAACATCCTACAGCACCCTGTGTTAGAAAAATGGAAGAATAAGTTTTATTATGACAGGCGTCATTTAAGAAAAAAAATTCTTTTCTGGGATTATCTCCTTGTATAAATTTACAAGCCCAACGGGAACCTCTCATGCCTTCAATAAAAGGTTGAAGTATAGAATCAATATCATTTTGTGCTAATTCCCAGCCATTAATGCCATTAAATTTCTGGAAAGAAATCTGATAATTAATCAGCTGTGTTTTGCAGCGAACTAATTTTTCAGAGCGCTTTTCAAGATTAATTACAAATACAGCATCTATTCCTTCGATAGAAGACTGATTAGCAATGATATCTATTTTT
>CAIPRZ010000075.1 GCA_903867585.1 uncultured Chlamydiae bacterium | reverse complement strand
ATTAAAGATCTTTCAAAATCGATCAATAGTTTGAAAAGAACCCTCTAAGATATTAGAGGGATCCTCCTCTAAAGCCATTGGAGGCGCTGAAGGCTGTGGAGGCGCTGAAGGCTGTGGAGGCGCTGAAGGCTGTGGAGGCGCTGAAGGCTGTGGAGCGTAACGGGTTTTTGATACTTCAATTTTATCTAATAAATCCACTTGTGCTATTTCAAAACAGCTTTTTATCCCGCTCGCAAGAGCTAAAGGAGCTCTTACAAAGACAGCATGCAGACTCTTAATCACCATCGACCATAATTTTTGTATTAGTGTTGCTGATTTTAGAGGTTTTTCTTGCAGCTGTTTTGTAAATTTAGATTGATAACTTTGCGCAATCTTTACACTTGAGGCATTTGATTGATCAGGAGTTGCTGGATTAAAAGCCCAGTAACCAGAACTCATTCCTTGCGATGCAGCCCACGAGGCCATATCTGAAATATTATAAGCATGAGCATCAAAGTCATCGATACCTACAGTTATTTGGCTGTTATCAAAATTGTAATTGGTTTTTAGCCACTGTTGCCATTGTGTAAGCCAAGAAGTTTCAGAACTCATTGGATCGTAGTAAGACATAATATAAAGTCTATCAAGTAGGCATTTACCTTGAATGGTTGCACCATCCATAATTAATTTAACATCTGGGGACCAGCCAGCAAACGAGGCGTTAGTGCATAAACTTGACTGTAACGAAGGATCTTTAGTTTTAAATGAGGCAATCAATTTCCCAATAAGAGTTTTTTGGGCAGCTGTTCCATTTTCTTCGTAATCAAAGTCAATTCCAGAAAGATTATTAGTGTGCGAAAAATCTACAAGCATTTGAGCAAAATCATCAACGTTGGAAGTTGTTAGTAAATCCCAACATTTATCATAGCTACCACCGCCACCACCTATTGAGGCTTTGCATGGAATTTTTTTATCCTTACACGCTTGTACAAACGCTGTAAATTTATCCATATCCATATTTCCAAATCCATTAAGAGTAGGTTTGCCATTTACCATAGCAAGTGTACCCACGAAAATATTAACCATGTTAACCCCTTCTGGAACTGGAAAATCCCAAGAGGTCCAATCTATATACCAACAGGCGTTTTCGATTTTTCCTGAAACAGGTTGAGGATTGATATCGTTTTGAATAGCTGAAAGGGCTTGTTTAACTTTATTAAAAGCCGCGTTTATAGCTGCCATCACAGTACTTAAAAAAGAGTTATCTTGACTTTGGACTGCGATTACTTTTTGAACTAAAGAGTCTGCTGAATCTTGATTTCCCTGATTGGCATCAGGAATAGAGGCTAAGGCTTGTAACTGATCCATTACCCCACTTTTTTGAGTAAGGGAACTTGCAGCCTGATTTAAAGCTTGGTAACTTGTATTGGCTCCTAATGCCAGTGTTTGTAGCTGGCTAAGGGCATTTAGACCTGTTTGGTAATCTGCAAGGGCTTTATCTTTTTGAGGTCCTGGAACCATTAAATCGATCTGGCTTTTTAGAGCCTCTAGCGCCGCACTTAAAGTAGATGGAGAATTTAATACTGAATTGGCATTTGATAAATCAGAAGTTAGCTGTGTCACAATTGATTGCGCTTGGGCGAGGTCTTTTTGAATTTGGTTTGCAAAGGGGTTTCCACCACCCATGGCGTCATTATAAGCCTCTAAAACTTGGGTTTCGATAGATGCGCAATCACTTTTAAATTTGTCTAAGGAGGCTGTTTGATAGTCTTTTTGATAAATAGGGGTAATTAAACCAATCCCTGAGGCTAAAAAAGCCCGATCTCTTACTACATTGGCCTGGGCCCTTTTATCGGGATCTAGAGCATCGATGGCATGAATTTTTGCGTTAATATCGTTGCAATAGGCTACATATTGATTGTAGATATCCGCTGGTGCGTCTTTTAGGGGTCTTGTAAGTACTGGCATAAACTAAACCTTTGTAGAATTTAAATTAAATTATATACAATTGTTAAGTTATTGTAAAGAAATTAATTTAATTATAACCAACTACTGATCAATGCTTTATGTATTTAGTATAAAACCTTAGATTCTAAGTTTAAAATAATTAATTACCAATATTCGCGTTTTCTGATATTAGTAAATTAATAAACGCATGGATTAATTATGAGAATGAAGCAGGTTTTAGCCTTAGTAGTAACAGTAATCGGAATAGGTGTACTTGGGGCTGGTTTTTATTATAAAAAACGGATCAATGAAACAAAAGAAGGGATCTCGACTATGATGGCCCCTTTAAGCGGGAACCCCTTTAGTTCCGTAATCACCGTCGATGCAAAAAATAAACTCAAAAGCTATGAGCTTAAAATTCATCTTTTTTTAGGGTTTGGAGCCTTACTGACAGCTTTTGGGATTAGTTATTATATCTATTCCAAAAAACACGACAATTCCTTTTTTAACTAAAATAACTAATATCTGGGGTTTGGGGTTCTAAACATAGATTCCCAGCAGCTAAATTCTCTTTGGGCTTGGGAGCTATTTGACAAATAGCTTTCTTAATCAAAAGATTAGAGTAATTCAAAACCGATTCCAGCATCTTCAACCCTTGAGATAGGATATTTAAAACAAAGCAAGTCAAAGAACGGGCTTTTTCTGAAAAAGTAAGATTAGAGGGAAAAAAAGAGGTGTTTTGAGAGAAGATTTCATTAATTTGCATGATAGTTAACCCCAACGATTTAGGGCTTTAGATTAAATATAACCTAGTTAAATATCACTTAAATTTTTTTAAAAAAAAGCAGCCTTTTTTTAAGGCTGCCTTAACTTCTCATAGATCTTATGAGATTTAGACTTATTCATCAGAACTTGAAACAACTTTAGCAGAATTTGAAACAACTAATTTCTCTAGATAATCCGCTGCTTTATTTAAACCGTTTACAGCGCCAGGAATCTTACTAATTAAAGTCCCTTTAAATAAGCAACTATCCTTTGTATTTGGAAATAACTTTTTTTCGTTTTCTTCATAGTTTTGTGACATTTTATATGCGTCATGACCAATTGCACCTAAAGCAAGCCCCGACACCATTAAAGCAATACCTGCTGGTATCCCGATAAGAGTCACACAGGAAGCTATCCCTGCAATAAAAGCAGCAACACCCATAAGAGCAATAGCAGCAGCTGCCACCTTACCAATCAGAGCGTTTTGCTCGATTTTAGCTATTTCAGCTGGTAATTTAGAAGCTTTACCTGCGGCCTGATTTGCCTGAGAAAACCCCTGAGAAAACCAATTATTTACTTTTGCTAACATATTATTCTCCGTATATAGATAATTTTATACCATTAGTATACTACTTAATCTTTAAGTAAAGATTAAGACCGGTTCTTTTTATTGAATTAATTTTAAATTAATAATTTAACACTGCGAAAAAGCACCTTTAATTAATTAAAATGCTTATTTTTAGAGACTTAAATTGATAATTTAAAGCTATTAAATGCAATTTTTTGACTATTTTGTAAAAACCTAAAATCTAAATACTAATAGCAAATATTTTAATCTTTGTGCCCATTACTATTATAACCTAAAATAGAGCCCTTCTACATCATTGGACTATGAGCTTTAATAAGGATCCTTCTGCTTCTTGGCTAACCAAACTCAACTTCTTGTGGATGAGCTTGTCTTCTGAGCCCTTTGTGGCTCTTTATGCCCTTTTGCCTTTTATCTTAGCAAAAGATCTAAAAGCCACAGCCCTTCAGATCTCCCTATTTATGGCTATTAAGCCCACCTTGTCCGTCTTTTCTTATTATTGGCATGTATTTATCCAAACCAAACACACTAATTTGAAAAAGCATTTGATGCTGGCTTGGGCATTATCGTTTATCCCTTTTTTGATTTATCCTCCTCTTAAGAATTTCGGATACTGTCTATTGGCAGCAAGCTTCTACCAACTTTTTTCAAAAGCAGCGATGCCCCCTTTTTATGAAATTTGCCGCCAAAATCTAGAAGCCAAAGAGCGGCAAAAACTCATTTCCTATACCTATCTTTTTTCGTTTTTGTTGAGTGCTCTTCTTGGTTTGTTCTTTGGTAAGGTTCTAGATAAAAACCCGGGCAATTGGAAAATAGCAAGCGCTCTATTTTCGCTGATGGCCTTAACAAGTCTTTATGTTCAAAATAAACTCTTATTTAAACCAGCCTCTCAAAGCCCTTTTAGTGAACGTAAACATCACCTACTGGCACCCATCAAGCAAAGTATAAGTCTTCTCAATTCCTCTAAAGAGTTTAAGACATTTCAGATTGGGTTCATGATTGGAGGGAGCGCTTTAATGTTTATAGGACCAGCCCTTTCTATTTTTTATGCAGATACCCTAGAACTGAGTCATAAATCCTATACCTATGCCCGCTACATATTTATGTCCCTAGGTATTATTGGCTCAACCCCCCTTTGGAAAAAAGCAGTTGAGCGATACTCTTTAAACCAATTAATTCCATGGATCAGTTTAATTTTTGGGATTTTCCCACTTGTTGTCATTTTTTCTTATTTTCATAAGCCAATTCTTAATAGCGCTTTTTTCTTATACGGCATTGCTCAAGCAGGATCTCATCTCATTTGGAATTTATCAGGAACTGTGTTTGCTCACGATCAAGATAGCAATCCCTATACAGCTTTAAATATCCTTATGCAAGGATTACGCGGTTGTATAGCTCCTATATTAGGAGGTTTTTTTACCTACCTTTTTGGACCCCTAGTGGTTCTTGTCCTAGGATCAATCCTGGCTTTTACTAGTGTGTGGGTCATGCTTAAAAGACAATCTAAAATCAGCTGATAAATAATAAATCTTGTATAGTTATAAATATGAAGAGTTTTTTCATTTTTTTT
>CAIPRZ010000074.1 GCA_903867585.1 uncultured Chlamydiae bacterium | reverse complement strand
GGCTCTTTAACTAAATTAGAGGCTTTTGGGGGGCTTGGCAACGATGGGCTTAGTAAGGGTCTTTTTTCTATATTAGACACCTCAGAGCTTTTGAAATTGGAAAAATAATGATATGCAAGCTCGGCAATTTTATAAACATTACCAACAAAAGGTATGGAATAAAATAGATGAGAAGATAATGAGCGTTCAGATTTGTAATCAAATACCCTGGAGGCGATTACTTGTACAAGGTTAGACAGCGCACTAACCAGGGGCAGGCAATCAACCACATCAATTAAACTAATATTAGATTTTGAAGTTATTAACATAATAATCCTATTAAAGGTTAATTATACCACAGCATGGTGTTAAATAAAAAATTATTATATTACATACTTAAAAAACTGATTATTAATGGTTTGCGCTTTACAGCTGTAGGACTGTACCTAATTAACCTCCCTATCCCATATCCCCACCCCCCTGATGGGCCTATAATTAACATAAAAACAGCTAAAAAAATTGCATAAACCCTGATTACTTGAATTTTTCATTAGCTAATCTTGATTGCAAATCCTCTTTCGCGTATCACTTACCTATTACATTTTTTGATGCGGATAAAATATGACCATTAGATCACTCATTTTTACTTCTCTAGTTTTATTTTCACATCCCGTCATAGCCGATATCACTGAGAATAACTATGAAGTTTTAGATACAAAAACTGTCGGATCTATTCAGGTCGTTCCACAAAATCTTCCAAAAGATAAACAAAACTTTGATCAGAAGATTGTTATAAAACGGTTAAAAACACAAACCGGCGAACTTTTTTCCCAATCAGACTTTGACCAAGATCTTAAATCGCTTTCAGAAGATTATGATGAGATAGAGCCTGTTGTTGATACAAAAGATGGTAAGGTTGTTATTACTCTAAAAGTTTGGATTCGCCCAACGATCGCTGAAATTAATTGGAGTGGAAACAATAAGGTAAAAACCAAAACGCTAAAAAAAGAATTAGGCCTAAAAGCAGGTCAAAGTCTTAACAAAGAATCTCTTTATAAAGGAATAAATAGCCTTAGAGAATTTTACAGCAAAAAAGGATATTTTGAAGCCGACATCGAACCCTATACTGAATATGATAAAGAAAATAATCGGATTGTTATCAATATTCGGATCAATGAAGGTCGAACCGGTCGTATTCAGAGCATCGATATTTTAGGCTTTAGCTCTGACGAAGAGCGCATGCTCCGTCAGATGATTTATACCAAAAAATACAATCTTCTTATTAGCTGGTTATCAGGATCTGGAATTTATAACGAAGAAGCTATTGAGCAAGATCAACAAAACATCATTAACTTTTTACAAAATCGGGGCTACGCCGATGCCCGTGTTCAAATTAAAGTTCTTGATGCCAAAACAAGCGGCAAAGTAGTTATTCAAATTGAAGCGGATAAAGGACAAATCTACCATCTTGGAAAAATGTCTTTTAATGGCAACACCCTTTTCACTGATGAGGTTATTGATAAAAACTTTAAATCAAGACCTAATCAAATCTATTCTCCTGAATCTTTGAGAAATACAGCGCAACAACTCTCTGATCTCTACGGTCGTGAAGGCTATATTGATGCTAATATTCAATTTGAAACGGTTCCAAGAGAAAATGAGGCTATTTATGATGTTCATTACAACATCAAAGAGGGCAAACAGTATCGCGTCGGTCTAATTCATGTTCTTGGAAATGTTACTACTCAAGATAAAATAATTTTACGTGAAACAGCTCTTGTTCCTGGCGAGCTTTTTAATATCTTAAAATTAAAAGCGACCCAACAACGATTAGAAAGTATGGGCTTTTTTAAAAACGTTAACGTTTATGCCGTTAAAAGCTCCGATCAAGAAGATCAAGATGTTAGCTTTAGAGATGTCCACATAGAAGTTAAAGAGGGCATGACAGGAAATGTCGGTCTATTCTTTGGATTCAGTACCTCTGAATCGATCTTTGGTGGTCTTGATGTCGGTGAAACCAACTTTAACATCGCAGGTATTCCACGTATTTTTAAAGACGGACTTTCAGCGGTTAGAGGGGCTGGTCAATACGCTCAAGCTAAAGCTAACGTCGGTGCCAAACAGCGCAACTACACACTATCTTGGATGGACCCCTACTTCTATGACAGCAACTGGCGCTTTGGTTTTGATCTTATGAAAAATACCAACGATGCTGCGTCTCAAGATTATACCAACGACATCTATGGATTTAGTATTTACACCTCCTATCCAATAACCTCTTATTGGACCTATGGTATGAAATATCGCTTCAGAGATGAATTCACTACTACTAATGTTGAAGTAAATCAAATTGTAGCTGATCCAACTAATGATCCTGGTTACAATCCTAATAATCTAACGCCGCAGCAACAACTTGAACAAGAAGAACGATACGAGCTTAAAAACCGTGGTCTTATATCAGCTGTTGGCCTTTCACTTACCTATGACAGCACCTATATGGCTGGAGGTAAACCTCGAAAAGGTCTTCGATCTAATTACGAAGCTGAATACGTAGGACTAGGTGGCAGGTTTGACTTTGGTAAATTTGGTTGGACAAACACCTACTACAGCTCTTTATGGAGTCGCGGTGTGATGAAATACCGGATGGATTTTAAAGCCATTGCTCCGGTGTTGAGCTCTAACGCCCCTTATAAAATACCGATTGCTGAGCGCTTCTTCTTAGGGGGTGAAACCAGCGTTAGAGGTTATGCTCCATTTGATATTGGTCCTAAATACCAGTATGGCTCAAGGGATCCTCGAGGAGGCATTAGCTCCTCCCTATTCTCGGTGGAATATAACCAAGAAATATTTAAATTCTTAGACGCTTTTGCGTTTGCAGATGCCGGTGCTGTCAGTTTAAAACGTTTGCATTTTACTCCTTATCGTTTAAGCTATGGGGTAGGTGTTCGGCTCCAAGTACTCGGTCAGGTGCCCATCATGTTAGGTTACGGTATCCCTGTTAATCCTGGCGATGTGCAAACACAAAAGTTCTTCTTCACCATGGGTGGACAATTTTAATTTTAAGGAAATGTATGAAAATATTTACAAAAACCCTCTGCATGTCTGTTTTAACTTCACTTCTTGTAGCCGGAGAGTATGGCATTGTTAATTTTGCCACCTGTCTTGCCGAATCTAAAAAAGGGAAGCAGGAACAAGTTTCATTTGATGCTCTTAAAAAACAAATTACGAGCATGATGGAAGAGACCGAAAAACAACTTAATGAACTTTCTCAGAAACTTAATGATTCTGAATATATGGATGGTCTTTCTCCTGAAGCTGAAAACGAACTCAAAAATAAATTTGGCATGCTCAGTGAAGAAATGAACCGCTACCAAGGTCAATATTACCAAGTGATGCAACAAGCCAACATGCGCATCATGCAACAAGTTGGTCAAGAAGCTTCTGTTGCTGCTGAAAAAGTAGCAAAAGATAAAAAACTTTTTATGGTTATCAATAAAGATGCTTGCTTTTATTATAGTGCTGATTTCGACATCACTCAGGCTGTTATCGCAGAAATGGATAAGCGCTTTGAAGTGGCCTCTAAACCAGCAACTAGTGAGCCTGCAAAATAATAGTGACTAAGAGTTTTTTACTCAAAGACCTAGCTGAATATCTCTCAGCTACTCTTAATGGAGATCCTAATTATCCTATAACCGGTATCGGCGGCCTCGATGAGGCTTCTGATACTGATATCTCTTTTTTAGCCAATCCCCGTTATAATGACAGTATGCTCCGCTCAAAAGCTGGAGCTATTTGTGTCGGTCAAGATGTTCCTTTGCATGAAAATAAAAATTTACTTATCTGTGAAAATCCGTCGCAAAGTTTTCAAAAACTCATTGAGCTATTTATCTCTCCCCTTCCTAAAAATAGCTTTGCACAAGGGATTCACCCAACAGCTGTGATTGATCCAACAGCCACTATTGCCCCTGATGCAGATATCGGCCCTTACTGCGTGATTGGAGCCAGTGTTGTTATTGGTCCTAGATCAAAACTTGTAGCCCATGTTTTTGTTGATAGTCAATGTCATATAGGTTCTGATTGTCTGATTTATTCTCATGTAACTATTAGAGAAAGATCCCACATAGGTTCTAGAGTCACCCTACAACCTGGAGCTGTTATTGGCTCTTGTGGTTTTGGTTATGTGACATCAAGCCATGGCTTACATAATAAATTACAACAGCTTGGCAATGTCATTATTGAAGATGATGTAGAAATCGGTGCTAATACAACGATTGATCGGGCCCGTTTCCAAAACACTAAAATATCGCTTGGCTCCAAGATCGATAATTTAGTACAAATCGGTCATAACGTAGAAATCGGTAAACACAACCTTATCGTCTCTCAAGTCGGTATTGCAGGCTCATCAAAAACAGGTGATTATGTAGTACTAGGCGGTCAAGTCGGTGTTGTTGGTCATGTAGAAATCGCTTCACAAACTCTTGTAGGTGCTAAAGCTGGCATCAGTAAAAATATACAAAAACCAGGACGTTATACAGGAGTGCCACTTCAACCCATCGATGAGTATAACAGACAACAAGTACTGATTAGAAAATTACCTGAGCTTTTTGAAAAAATTAAAAAAATCGAAAAGCAGTTATCTTAAAACTGAAACCTCTCCTCCAGAAGCTACAAACCCTTTAATCATTCTTAAAGTCATCAGATGAATAGCTTCAGGATCATAAATCACCTGCCCCAAGTCATTCCAAGATTCGTTAAAGATAGTCTCCCCAATTAATCTAATTACCTTTTTCTCTTTTATAAAGGCCTCTAGGGTTGTTTTTAAAAGCTCATAACTTGAAGGTGTTAAGATTGCATCTTGTGGTAGCAATAAACCTAATTCACATGAACTTGGAAAATCCTCGACTTGACTACTAAAAAACCCAAGCGTTGAATATCCAGCGCCAAGATCAAGAGTTGAATATTGGAAGTCCGTATTTTTACAAACAATAAAAATGTGCTCAAAGCGCTCTTTTGAAAATAAAATAGCTCGATCTAAAGGATCTAAGAGCTCGGCCTCTTCAAAAATCGCAAAACAGGGAAGATTATCATCGATAAAAGCCATCAAGCGATGAAAAATAGATCCTAAAATGGTAGCAAGCGCTAATCGTTTAAGAGTCTTTTGATTGTAAATAGGCAAAAATGACT
>CAIPRZ010000073.1 GCA_903867585.1 uncultured Chlamydiae bacterium | reverse complement strand
CTTTATCACCGAAACCATACAATTTTCATCATCTAAAAGCTTTTTAGAAAAAACTTATTTAAGAGCCAAGCAACGACACCCTAAAGCCCTACCTTGGGCCTATGTATCGGGTGGAACGCTTGAAACCTTATTGAAAACCTATTTTAGAAAAGAAATATTGCCGGTTACTAAAATTAAAGGTGACGACCTAAATCAATCTTTTATCGAGCTTATTGATCACTTTAAATCTCTTCCAGAAAACTACCTAGAGCCGTTTAGAAAAAATCCCTATTTATCTTTATTAATTGAAACTAAAACCCATGCCTGTCAACTCATGCCAGGATCTAAAATGTTTCGACATTTATGGGAATCAACCGGATTTACCTACACAGAGATTAGGGATTTTATTAATGAAAAAGGCAAACAATTTTATAACAGACACCATCTCACTTTAATTCCTCAAGATTTTTTCACAAGACATGGTAAAGATTTTCCTTCCCAAACAGTCGGGATCTTTTTGAAAAATCATGCCAATCATAAAGAGGCTCTATTTCTTGCATCCTCATTTTTAATTAGTCAACTACCTGCTGAATCGCGAGAAAAAGAGGCCGGCTATTGTAAAATTGGAGATACTAATTGGACTTATGAATCTTTAATCATAGGTTATAGCCCTCTCACAGAATCTTTAGCATTTTTTGCTCAAGATCCCGAATCTCTTGGATTATTTTTTTTAGATAATATGCAACAATTTCCCCTACAGTGGAAAATTTATGATGATTTATCAAGATTAGAACTTTTTATTCCTGGAATAAAAATTTGATCTATTTTTTTTGAGTGTCTAAGATCTTAAATATGAAAAAATCCATTTTTGTATTTTCTTTAAGCGTAGCTTGTTTAAAAGCCAATATCGCTCTTTGTCCAAGTAGCCCTTTATATCCTGAAGAGGGAATAGTCTTCGCTAAAGAGTCTTTTGCTACATTCAAAACCGGTTATTTTATTGATTATACATGGAAAGCTTGTCTTCAAAATAATACCGAAACAGAATCTATGCAGTTATCAGCTTTCACTCAATATGGAGCTTTAGCCTTATGTTTATCGGATTTAGTAGATCTTTGGGGATTTGTTGGCGTTCAAAAAAACTCCTTAAAATTTAATGAAAATAATTCTGAAATTAAATTTAAAGAGTCAGCAGGATTTTCTTGGGCTCTTTATGCCGATGGCATTTTAAATCAGTGGGGAAAACTGCAATTAGGCGCTGGAGCTTATTATGCCTCAACTCCCTATCAGCAGGGACAGCTTTATGAAAATTCTTCCTCTATAAAAACGCAGTACCAATATTATGCCTGGGGAATTAGTTTAGGTTTTGCTTATGATTACCCACCAATGGCTCCTTATGCTCGCATAGATTTTCAGAAAGCCAAATCGCGATTACAAGGACAACAAATCTATTCTTTAAAATATCCAGTGGGCCTTGCTTTTGGATTTATAAGCGATTTTACTCATGGTTTTTTTGCTGATTTTGAAATTAAAGTCATTCAAGTAACAGCAACTCGCTTAATGCTAGGCTTAAGATTTTAATATAATTATTCCTTAAGTTCATTTTTATAAACTTAACTGCTATATTAATCCCGATCTATGACTCTATAGGCATTTTTTGAAAGTTTTGTCCTTAGTTCTCACTTCTACACATATTAAAGGGCTAGTTTTATATAAAAACCGTATTCAATCCCGTTTTGAATGTCTTCTTGAAGACTATACCCCCTTTTTTTTTGACAAGTTAGGTATAGATTTTAAAAAGCATGTCATAAGTTTTACACTTGGTCAAAATACAACTTTGTATAAGGAAAAAACTTTTTTAAACGTTCCTAAAACTTCTTTGAAGAACTTAATCTATTTTTATGAAAAGTCCTTATTCCCTTTTGAAGATTCAGAAGCTTATTTGGTTTCAGAAATCAAAAAAGAGAAAAAAAATCTTAATTTAAAAACCCACGCTTGTATTAAGGCTTCCTGCACTCAGGCTTGGGATGATTTAGCTTCTTTAGGAATCAACCCTGATTTTTTTATTTCTTGGCAAAGAGCTCTGCATGAAGGTTGTTTACTGGTATCTTTTTCAAAAACCAATCGTCTCATTTTTTATATTGAAAACGGACAAGTTCTTGTTTTGTATTCCAATGATCAAAACCTCTTATTTTCGACATCATTAACAGCTCATAATGAAGATAAGAAAAATCTTGATGCTGCCATTTCCGGGTTAAAACAAAAAATAGGAGAAGAACTTCTAGAGGTGATCCTTATTGGTCAAAATGGAATTTTTGAAGATATTGTTTTAAAAAATTTTCCTTTTGCCAAACGCGATCCTATTTTAGAGCAAAATCACAGTCTGCTTTTAATGCTAGGCTCAGGTGTATTGTCTTCTAGAAATAAAGGCAATGTTTTGAAGCCCTCTATCATTAAATCTAAAGATAGCTCTTTTAAAGAAAATCTTTTGAGAAAACTAACTCAAGCCAATTTATTACTATCAGCCCTTGCTGCTATAACGCTAGTTTCAGCATTCATTTATCAAAATCAGTGGGCTCATAGAGCTCTTAGACAATCTGGACAAAGTGACTTGCCTCTTATTATTTCTCAAAAATTTGTGCAAAAAAAAATAAGCTATATTGATTCTTTAAAATATCTTCTGCCAATCATTCCCCAAGTTCCAACGCCAGCAGAAGTGCTTGTTTTTTTAAGCGCGCACCCAGTTCTTAATCAGATCGATTCTGTATCAGGCAAAAACACCTCTTTTCATCATTTTTCCTATAAGCTTATAGATCTGAAAACTCTCAAAATCAATTTTTCCTGTCAGTTTCCTCATCCAAGTTTTCAGGTTCAATTTGAAAAAGATTTAAAATTAAAAAAGATTACTTTTACCCCCTCGCACTCCTCACAATTTATTGATTATGAAATTATTATTAAAAAAGGCCAGAGACTATAACAGGGCTTATCCAAAGCTTTTGTTTTCATTAAGCTTTTTATTATTCTCATCGATGATAGGCTTTTGTTTTGTCCAATTAAATCGATTTAAAGAAAAAGCGGTGACTATTAATCAATTTCAAACACTTTTTAAGGATTCATCTTATCTTCAACAAGCCGATAAGATAGTTCATGCCCATCAAGTAGAGCCTGCCAATTATATACAATCAACGCTGGAACCTTTAAAACTGTTAACGCATTTGGAACATCGGCATACTCATTCTTTAAATCCGAGTATACCTATTGATCTCAATCCTCATGAAAATTGTCTAAAGCATCAATTTTTTAAAAAAAATTCTAAAGGGATATCATGGACTGCTATCAATCTTTTAAAACCCGCCCTTGTTGATGAGGAGGATTTAAAACAGCTTTTTAGTTTGATAGAGCATCGCGTAATTTTTCCTTTTAAGCCTCAAGAAGCTCATCCCTATCTTTTTTTTACCCATTTTGAACTGACAAAACGTCAGTTATCCTCTTTTGAAAAAGTTTTTCAAATCTCTTATAGCTTAGAATCGGTTACTTTATGAAAAAATATCTCTGCATTTTATTCTTCCTGAGTTCCTGTCATAAAAAACCGACAGAGAGTCATCTAATCAGCTTGCAAATGCTTGATCGTAACGGGCAGACAGAAACCATCAGCCAAAGTCATCGCGTTAAACTTTTAGAAAAACAAAACTTTAACCAGCCTCAACCTTATGAAAAAATATTAAGAGTATTTAGCAAAACTGAAGAGGGAAAAAACCCCTCTATTTTGACAACATACCATAAAAATGGTCAGCTGTTTCAACATCTAGAAGCCATGGATGGAAGAGCTAATGGTCATTATGATGAATACTACGAAACTGGACAAATCAGAATTAAAGCCTCTGTCATAGAAGGAACAGCTGATCTTACAACACTTGCCCAACAAAGCTGGGTGTTTGATGGTCCCTGCCAAATTTTTTACCCCTCCGGAACTCTTCAAGCCTCGTTCATTTACGATCGAGGCAAAAAAGAAGGTGATGCCATCTATTACTACCAAGAGGGTCCGATTCACAAAAAACTCTATTTCATTAATGACTTAGCTGATGGTGAAATCATAGAGTACTATAAAGATGGCCAATTCTTCCAAAGTTATACTTTTAAAAATGGTCAACAAGACGGTTTTGCCACCAAATATCTTCCTTCTGGGAAAATCGCTTATAAAGAAACTTGGGAAAAAGATTTGCTTATAGAGGCTAGCTATTTCAACGCCCAAGGAGATAAAACTTCTGAAATTATTAAGGGATCTGGAATAAAAACACTTTTTGAAGAAGATCGTCTTTTAACAACCCTTGAATATAAAGATGGCAAATTAGAAGGGAAGATTTGCCTTTTTGATGATAAAGGCTTTTTAAACAGTAGTTATCACATCTCTCAAAATCAAAAGCATGGCGAAGAGATTGTTTACTATGAAAATAGCGCTTTTGAAAAAATGAGAATCGATTGGCAAGAAGATATGATTTCAGGGCTTGTAAAAACATTTTACAATGACGGAAGTTTAGAATCGCAAAAAAGCTATAGTCAGAATAAAAAAAATGGCCCCTCTTCTATATTTTATCCGGGTGGTCATCTCATGATGCTTGAAACCTATTCACAAGATCGGCTTGTGGAAGGGAAATATTTTAAAAAAGGGGATAGTATCTGTTCGAGCCAAGTTGAAAATGGAACAGGTATTGTTTCAATCTTTGATGAATGGGGTGGAATTAAACAAGAAATTCAATACGAAAAAGGTAAGATTGTTCTTCCAGAAGATTAATTTTGATTTTTGTCCTCTGGGGGGAATTGCGGAGGGTTTTTAAATCCGTAATTATAGTTATCTGGCAGCTTATCTTTTTTAGGCAGTTTTTTTTGTGGGCACTGCTGAGATCCGGGACAAGACTGTGCTGTAACTAAAGCCCCATCGCTCACATTAGTGCAAATCGAGTAATCAACTCCGTTGTCCTGACAATACCAATGGACTACGTAGGGAGTTAGGCTTTTTGTAGGATTGCCAGGCGGAGCAAATTGATCGGAATAAATATTAGAAGCTTGGGGAGCTAAACTTGTTTCTGTAATTAAAGAACCATCAGCGCCAAATATTTTTACATACAAAAAAGCAGAACTGTCATTTGTAAGCTGTAAATAGGCTGCTACTATTGTAATTAATCCGATCATATCTAACCCTAGAAGTATCTTTTTTAATATCTAATACATCTTAATTAATATGAAAAGATCTTCCTTATTTTTAATCAGGTCTTAAGGAGGCCTTTTTAAAATCTAAAATACCAAGACTATTTAGACTAAAGCCCTCTAATTTTTTATCTCTTGCATAAATCATGTTGAATTGAAAAAGGGGGATAATAGGACAATCATCCAGAAGGACCTGTTCTGCTTCTTTAAAATAATTAATCTTACCAAGAGGATCTCGAGAAGCTTTTAATAATAGATTTTTATAGGTTTGATTTTCCCAACCCGTTCCATTGATGCTGGAAGATTTTTCCTTAAATAAATCTAAAAAGTTTTCAGCCCCTTTGACATCGGCAAGCCAAGAACCCATCATTATATCGAAATCTTGAGCCTGCAGATCTTGTAAAAGAGATTTACTTTCCTTAGGTATCAAATTAATGGTTATGCCGATGGCATTTTCTAAATTATGCTTAATGATCAATGCAATTTTTTGCTGGCGCGAATCTGCTACGGAGTATTTTAGATTTATGTGGTGTTTAGTGCTTGGTGAAATCAGACTTTGGGATTTACTGACCTTTGTTCCTAATTTAAAAAGAGCAGGAACAAGAGTTTCAGTGGAGGTGTGGTAGCCGAGTAATCCGCCCTCTTCAATCTGTTTTTTAGAAATATAGTCTCTAATAGTTTGTCGAAGAGAAACATTATCTAAAGGGGGTTTTAGCGTGTTCAATCTTAAAAAACAAGTTCCAAGTAAAGGCTTAATTTCTAATTGGTACTCCTTTTTAAATAGGCCTAAGGCTTCTTGGGGAATAGTACCCAACGGAGAACCTATGAAATCGAGCTTTTTTTTCTGATACATGACACATGCTGTATCATTATTAATAAAGTAACCTGTGATTTTATCTAAATGAACATCGTTTTTATCGTGATAGAACACGTTTTTAACAAGTTCGATACAATCACCATGCTTTATAGTTTTCATCGCAAAAGGACCAGAAAAACACCCTTTTTTAACTGGAAAGAAAATTGGATGAGTTAAAAGGGCCGGAAACTCTTTATGTGGATGTTCTAGACAATATTCAATACAGTCATCGGAAATAACTTTTATTCCTAAAGCCGTAGTTTCCGCTTGAGCCTCTTTAAATTTTCTCGCGTCTTTGATCACATAAAGTAGATGAGCATAATCAGCATGAATTTCAGGATCTAAAACTTTAAGGGCCGCTTCTAGAAAATCTTGGGCCTTGATTAGAGATCCATCACTGTAGTGGGCTTGTTTTAAATAAAATCTAAATGTTTGATCATTATCTAACACTTCATAATGTGAGCAAAGAGCCTCTTTCACCTCTTCATCAACATATCTAAATAATCCCTCATGAAGATGGCGAGCCAGAAACAATGAACTCAAATTACGACAAAATAAAGGATCTAAACTAGAAGGTTCCTGAACAAGATTAATTTTAAGATCTTGGTTCGCTTTATTATCAGAATTTGAGCTGCAACCTGCTAAAAGAAAAAAAACTATGTAGAGGCTATTTAAGCGCTTTTTGAACATGATGAAACCCTACGAACCTATTAAGACCCATTCAT
>CAIPRZ010000072.1 GCA_903867585.1 uncultured Chlamydiae bacterium | reverse complement strand
GTCTGTTATTTCCACCCCATTTGCTGGTGCTGGGGGATTTAGATTAGATGCTCGTCCATAAATAGTAGGTGGGGTTGCTGTCGAAGCTGCACTATTATTACCTATTTTATTAGCAAATAGGCTTTGAATTTTTTGAATTAAAGCGATAAATGGGCTAGCAATAAAGCTACCGACTGAATATAAAAATTTACCAATAGAATTTAAACAACTAATACTCATTTTGAACCTCTTTTTTTATTTATTGTTAATTTATAATTAAAATTATAACATTATTACTTATTAATAAGTTGAAAGTTTAACAAATTAATCATAAATTAATAATTAGAACGCGAGTGCAACTCGTTGATTGTTATAATCTTATAAAATAGCGCTTAGTTTATTAGGTTTAAAATGCTTAAGTGCTTGATAGTCAATTACTTAATTTATAGGCTAAAAAGGGCATTTGTTTATAAACCATAAAACTTAGATAAATCACATATACTAGAGCCAGTGGTTGTAACAACCTTTGAAAATCTATCCATAATAGACATGTCTTTTTCGCCTAACGCAACTAAAGAACTGCCTATAAAACAAAATGGGAATATGAGGGCTTGTGCAACAAAACAGCCCGCCCTAGCCCCTGCAATAAGCCCCTCTTCCCTACCCCATGTTTGAATGAAATGAACAAGTCCTACAGCTCCTCCTCCAATGATCAGAGGTAAAGCGGCGGCTATTCCTACTCCAAGCCCAGCTTTTATTATAAACTGCCCGGTCGATGCTAATCCTGATTGAACGTAATCAAGACATTTTGAAGTGATTGTTGAGGGAGGGAGGTTATGAATGCCCCGTTCATGAATATTTTCTGATAATAGGGAACTTTTTTCATGCACGCTTGTAGGAAAAATGCGCTGATCCTCATTAAAGCCTGAAGCAGACTTTCCGTATTGACCTGGATTAAAGCCAGCTGGGTTAACCATTTTTATAAACCCCTATTTATTAACTTTCTACATTGATGCTTCATGTCGGGTGTTGCGTCTTTTGAATCTAGAATAATTTCAAAAAATTTTACAGCTGTCGCTTTATCACCATTAGAGAAATAGTATCTGCCTACATAGTAAATAATTGACAAGTCGCTGGGTGCTAAAAAAAGAGCTGTTCCTAACGCTTGCTCAGCTTCTTCTTTACGTCCTAGATTTATAAAAGTTAAACCAAGTAATAACTGGGCGTGTGGGGATATGGGATTTAAAAACACTAAAACTGTCAGAACGCTTAGAGCTAAATGAAGTTCATTTTTATAAAAAAACTCTTGCCCTAATTTGAAAATGCTTTCTATAAAAAAGTCGTCAAGTTTGAAAATATCTTTGGGACATGTCCAGTCTAGAGATTGAGAATCAGAGGCCTCTCCCATTTCTTTCCAATGATGTTGTTCTGTGTTTTTTATCCACGTTTTAATGGAGTCTATAGTTATTGGTGACATTCTTGGAAAAAGATATCTTTAAATCAGATCTATTCCCTCTTTAATCCGCATGCCGAAATCACTATGGTCCCATGCTTTATAAAGTTCTTTAGAAAGATGTTCTTGCTTCTTAGAATCTTGGCTATCACAAGTAGAGAATTCTTGTGCTAAATCTATCATTATTAATAAATCCAGTTAAATTTCTTTGTATTTTGCTATTTATATCTATAATTAGATCTTATCGCTGATCAATTAAATTAAGATTTTTATCTATAACAAATGAATCAGCAAAAATAGGAATAGGTTTGAGTTTTAAAACACCCCAATAACTCTCCTCTCCATCTTCATAAGAGACTAAAAGCTGCTGTCCAGGTAGTATCTTTTTCTTTACAAAGTAAACCACTTCAATAGGAGCTGGTTCTATACCCATCTCATTATCTGGAATAGATAAGAGCCTAGCTTCAACATTAGGTTTATCGGAGTGGTTGATAAAACGGGTATAATTACCATTTTTTTCTGCATCGATATTTAAACTATAGAGTCTTCGTGGATGATGTTTATTTTTTTTATCCAAAATCTTTTGTTCCTCTTTTATCAACGTCATATCGTCCACCGGAGCAAAAGCATAGGCTGACTCATCTGTTACATTCATGGGATAAAGCAGAGCTTCACCGCTATAGATTGCTAAAAGTTTCCCTTTAGGAAGGGGTTTAGATTTTGGATGAAGGAAAATACCCCATCCCATGGGATCGGGAAGTTGTTTTAAAACTAAATAGCTAGGAAGCCCTCTTGACTTGATGATTTTCATCATTTCTTCCAGCTCTTTCATAGACTTATTAGATAACTTTGGAAGGTGGAATTTTTGCTTTTTCAACTCTCTTTTTATCGCTTCTAAAAGAGTTGGTGAATATTTGGGTCTTGGAAGCTTGTATTTCATATCAAAAAAATGGGTTATATTTTTACATATACAAACCCCATTTTTAAAAACAGAAATTAAGACTTATTTAGAACTTATTTGCCAACATCTATGGATTTTTTTGTTATGAAAATCGATAGGAAAGGTTTTATAAGATATTTCTTTAGCCATACATGGAGGTAAAGAGGCTTCTTCAAAAATAAATCTTCGAGAATTTGTACTAAAAAAAATGAGTCCTTGGGGGGCTAAAAGCTTTAGGGCTTGATTAATTAAAAAGGGATAATCTTTTTGTACATCAAATAGATCATCCATTTTTTTGGATCGAGAAATCGTTGGCGGATCAATAACGATAATATCGTACTTATGACCTGTATAGACCTCTTCACTCAAGAATTTTAAACAATCAGCTCTGATAATCTTATTATTTTGGGTAGAAAGGTTATTAAGTAAAAAATTATCTCTTCCCCAATCGGTATAGGTATTAGACATATCCACACTTTTTGTCATAGAAGCCCCCTTGAAAGCAGCTTGAACGCTAAAGGAGCAGGTATAGGCAAATAAGTTTAAAAGGCTTTTGCCTTTACAAAGATCAGCTACAATTTGTCTTGTTTGACGGTGATCAAGAAATAGTCCGGTATCTAAATAATCGTTTAAGTTGACTTTGAATTTTACCCCATATTCCAAAACCGAAAAAAAATCTTCTTGATTATCGATTTTTTCATACTGCTCAATTTTTTTTCTTTTGACTCTAGATCTCCAAAAAATAGCTGAAAGGGGGGCCTTAAAAATCGAGGTTAGAGCTTGATCTATCTCCTCTTTTAATTCAGGCCTTGGATCATCGCTTTCTCTATCATAAGAAAAAAACTGAACACAAAACCTTCCATCATAATAATCGATGGCTAAAGGATATTCTTTAATATCCCGATCATAAATACGAAAACAATTAGTGAGTGTCCGTTTAGCCCATTTTCTGACGTGGCGGTAGTTTTTTCGAATTCTATTTTTGATAATAGAGGTTTTATCCTCCTCATCGGAAATTAGAGGGAGATCAAAATTTTCTAGGTTCATGAGTTTCTCAAATAATAAAAATAGAGCTTAACAGATCTATTAATTACTAACATCAAATTTACCCTGAATTTAAAATTAATAATTGAAATTATTTACATAATTAACTATTCAGAGTTTATGAAGAAAAACAATAAACTACTAATTGTTCTTGCAGGCTTAATCCTACTTGTTTTGCTGTATATTGCGTTTGTAAAGACTCCTCCTTCAATGACGATAAACCAAAACGTATCAGGAAACAGTTCTGATGAACCAGCAGGCTGGGCAGGACCTGGTTTTTACTACGGATTTTGGTTTGGGACAGCTCTTGCTTATACAACATGGGCTAATCAAAATTACTACAATCATAATAACCATGACTATAACCATAATCAAAATGGAAGCGGGCACTCTAGCGGCAGCAGCGATTATTCCGGTAGTAGGCATGAGGGCAATGGGCCTCGTCGATAACTTTAAGTTATAAAGTGGATTGAATAACTATTTTTTATTCCAGAATATCAGTAGAAACTCTTGTTTCAAACGCCGTTACCCTTCTTTAAGCTTGTTATCCAGTTAGATAAGAATCCAATTACGCTAGATATTCAAGCAGTACTGGATCATTCATTTAAAAACTTAATTAAGTTTTTAATAATTACTAAATTAATTTAATTGATTTAAATAAATAAAATTACTATTTAGTTAATTAAAAAGGAGTATTTATGGTTTCTTCTGTTGGTCCAAAATTTCAGGTATTTACCCAATTCAAATCCCCAACACTTGATCAAAAACTGTCTAAAAAACAGAAAGATTATATCTCAGGTCTTATGGAACAGGTCTATAAGTACATGACATCCGATGAAAGAAATGACATTAGATCTCT
>CAIPRZ010000071.1 GCA_903867585.1 uncultured Chlamydiae bacterium | reverse complement strand
CACTATTAATCTCATTGAAAATCCTGAAGACTCAGAATCTATGTTCTACAATATTTTGGACAAAATCTTTGATAAGAAAAGACATAATCTTGTTCTTGATGCGATCTATTTCACCTTTGAATCTGGGTTTATACCGATTGCAAAAAATCTTGCAGTGAAGCTTTTATCCTCTACCCACGGAGATGAAAAAAAAGAGCTTTTAGCACTCCTTGAACCATTACAAAAACCGCTTCAATTAAAGGCTTAATATTTTTTGAGGGGTGAAATTAACCTCGTCAGCGGCGCAAAAATGATAGGTAACCCCGCGGCTAGATCCCCATGGATTCATCGTGTTTTTAAGATTATGAAGATGCCCAAAGCAGACATGGGAAATCCCAGCTGTTTCAAATAAACTAGAGCAGCGAGTAGGCTTAAGATCCTTACCGATGGGGGGATAATGACAAAGGGCTATTTTTACTTGAGCTTCTGGCGATAGTTGAGAAATTGATCGCTCAAGCCGTGATATCTCATTATCAAAAATTTTAGCATCATCAAAAGAAGCTTTGGGCCTGGCTTGAGGATTGGGTCTGTAGTTTATATACTCATCAAAACTGAATTCCTCACTATCCCATAGACGGGATCCACAAAGACCTACTCCATGAATTAAAAGGGCATTATTGTGTATAAATTTTAATGATTTAAAGGGGAGCTTTTCTAATTTGGCAAGGCTTGGCCACCAGTAATCATGATTACCCCGAATCAAAACTTTTTGACCATTAAGCTTGTCGATAAAAGCTAAATCTTGCATCGCCTCTTCTAAACTCATGGCCCAACAGATATCGCCTGGGATCAACACAAGATCCTCTTTTTTTACACAAGCTTGCCAATGATCATGGATTTTTTGATGGTAATCCTCCCAAAGTGGGCCAAAGACTTTCATATCTTTTTGGGGATGGGAAATAGATAAATGTAAATCAGCAAGACAATAAATATTCAATATTACAACTCAAAACCATCAGGAATCACCGTTCCTGCTTGGATTATTGTAATACCGTCACGAATAAAAATACCAGGACCATCAAAATGGGTGTGATTGGCAAAGTTTAAGAGCTTTACATTATTACCAATCTTAACCCCTTCATCAACAATAACCTTATCTAGAAGAGTGTATTTACCGACGGTGGTTTTTTGGGCCTTATCAGCGGTTCCAAGCAGTATAGAATTTTTGATATCTGAGCCCTCTTCAAGTTCAACACCAAGACCTATGATGCTTTGAGATACTCTATCTGCTTTAATAATGGTTCCTTGAGCAAGAAGACTGTTTTCGATCGAACACTGTTTTATGACCGGACAGCTTAAATGGTGAATTTTAGAAAAGATGGGATATTTTTCATCGGCAAGTTCTAAGCAATTTTTTTGAGAAATAAGAGCTAGATTGGCTTTAAAAAATGAATCCACCGTGCCTATATCTTCCCAGTAACCAGCAAATGGATAACCATAAACACCGCCGATCTCTAATTGCTTAGGAATCAGATTTTTACCAAAATCATCACCTGGATAATCTAAGAGTTTTAAAAGAGCTTCTTTTTTGAAAATATAGATCCCCATGGAAGCTAAATACTGATTTTCTTGCCCCTTCAATCTCTCTAGATCTTCTTGTTTTTGTGGTTTTTCTAAAAAATCGGTAATTTGAAAATTTTGATCAATCTTCATAACACCCATACGTTTAGCATCCGATTCTTTAACCGGTAAACAAGCAATCATTAACTCTGCATTTGTCTGTTTAGCTTTTTCTAGAAATGGATGAAAATCCATCGTGTAGAGCTGATCCCCTGATAAAATCAGAATATAATCCTGTTTTATAGAAACAAGAGCGCTTTTTAATTTGCGAAGGGCATCCGCTGTTCCTTGGAACAGTTGACTTTCTCCATGAGGCCCAAGAGGTGGCCCATAAACTTTGATCTCTGCGGGGGCTATTCTTGAGGAATAAAAAGCCTCTTCAATATGACTTTCTAAAAGCTGTGGGTAATACTGAGTAAAGATGCAAATATCTTTAATTTGAGAGTTTAAAGCATTGGATATAGGGATATCTATAAGTCTATAGCCCACACCAAATAACACAGCAGGTTTAGCTTTTTTGAATGTAAGAGGAAATAACCGCGATCCCCTTCCACCGGCTAAAATAGCGCAAAATAAATCTTTCATTAATTAGTAATAGTTTATTAACTTACTATTACCATATTAATTATTATAAATGTATTAATTTAATTATAATCAAACAAAGCCGGACTTAATTAATTGGAAGCGCTTAAAAATAAAGATTTAAACTCTTCTACAAAATACTTTTTCTTTTTAGGAATACTAATAGAATCGATACTTCTGCTATTTTTAATCCCAAAATTTTAAATAAGACTTTCTTTTAGCAACTTCTCATCCAAATTCTTTTTAACGTCAAAGGCGTGATAACTCGATCTTACAAAAGGTCCAGAAAAAACCTCTTTAATTCCAATAGATAGAGCGTATTCTTCGTACATCTTAAATTTTTCAGGGGTTACAAACTCTTTAACTGGGATTTTTAAACGGCTAGCTTGCAGATATTGACCAAGGGTTAAAATATCTAACCCAATAGCTTTACAGTCCTCAATAGACTGCAAAACTTCTTCTGAAGTTTCACCAAGGCCAAGCATCATTCCCGATTTTGTGACCATAGAAGGATTTAGGGTTTTTACATACTTTAAGACTTCAAGTGATCGTCTATAGGTAGCCACATGCCTGATTCTTGGGGTTAGTCTTTCAACGGTTTCAAGATTATGATTAAAAATATCAGGGGCTGCGTTGACAATTTCTTCAATAGATTCTTTTTGGAAAGAAAAATCAGAAACAAGAACTTCTAGTGTAACCAGAGGATTACAAAGTTTCACCCTCTTTATAATCGCTGCCATCGCAAAGCTCCCCTTATCCTCAAGATCATCTCTTGCTACCATGGTGATAACTACATGCTTTAGCTTTAAAGCCTTAACAGCGTCTGCGATTTTTTGCGGCTCGTTCACATCTGGAGCTTTTGGGGATTTTGTAAAATCGATGTCACAAAATCCACAAGCTCTAGTGCAACTTTTCCCTAGAGCTAAAAAAGTTGCTGTATTATGACTATAACATTCCATCCGGTTTGGACATTTTGCTTCTTCACAAACTGTATTTAATCCAAGTTCTGAAAGAATCCGGTTAGTCTCAGCAATTTTACCTCCACTTGGAATACTGCGATGGAGCCAAGACGGAAAACGACCGATAGATTCTTCGGTATTTTCTGGTAAAACATTCAGCTTAGATTTTAATGACATAGTAGTGCTGCTTATTTTTTATTTTTTGGAGGCATATGAATAGGCATATCTTGAGCCATTAAAGCTGCTTCATGCCAGGCTTCAGCCACTGTTGGGTGCGCGTGGATAGTCTCACTAATACACTCAATAGTCAGCTCGTTTTGAATAGCGATTGCGATTTCAGCAATCAGATTAGAAGCCTCATGTCCAACAACTTGAGCTCCAAGAATTTTTCCTGTTTTAGCATCCACCACAATTTGAGCAAACCCTTCTGTTTGCATAGCAGCTTGTGATTTACCAAGAGCTTGGAATGGGAATTTACCCACTTTAGCCTCATAACCTTCCGCTTGGGCCGCTTCTAAAGTCATACCAATGGTTCCAATTTCCGGATCGGTAAAAATGACAGCAGGGACAGCATTATAATGCATTTTTGTAGGTTTACCAGCAGCACAGGATGCAGCTACTACACCCTGATGGGAACCAACGTGAGCTAGCATATATTTACCTGTTACATCGCCAATAGCATAGATCCCTTTAACAGAGGTCTCCATATGATCATTGACCATGATTTCACCTCTCGGGCCACAGGCAATACCTGTTTTTTCAAGACCTAAGCCTTGCGTGTAAACCGATCTTCCAACAGAAACTAGTACATTTTCTGCTTTAATTTCAGTTCCATCAGCAAGCTTAAGCACCACATGGTCATCAAATTTTTGATAACTTTCTAAAGGTTGCTTTAACTTAATATGAACGCCCCTTTTATTCATGGCAGTAGTTAGCGCTTCAGAAACACTTTTACCTTGTGCTTGAACAATCGAATCGAGCGCTTCAATGATAGTGACATCGACACCATACTCTTTAAATAAAGCCGCAAACTCACATCCAATATAACCACCACCAATAATAGCCATTGATTTTGGTAGTTCTGTCATACTTAAAACAGAGGTCGAATTGAAGATCATTTTATGATCAGGCTCAATCGATGAAAGTTTCATTGGCTCAGATCCTGAGGCGATGATTACTTTATCGGCTTTAATCATTTTAGGGTGTTCCCCTTTAACTTTGATTTCAAAGTTAGAAATAAATTCAGCGTTGCCTCTAATAATTTCGATTTGATTGGCCTTAATTAACCCTTCAAGCCCTTTGCGGATTTTATCGATCACTTCATCTTTACGCTTCACACTTTTAGAATAATCGACATCAAACCCTTTTATATCGATTCCAAAAACAGCGGCGTTTTTAACAATATGTAAAACATGAGCATTAGAAATAAGAGTTTTAGTCGGAATACAACCGACATTAAGACAGGTTCCACCTAAAAGCCCTTTTTCAATTAAACAAACTTTTTTACCCATCTGTGATGCCTTGATAGCCGCTACGTACCCACCTGGCCCTGCGCCGATTACTGCCACATCAAAATGAAGAGTGTCCATAATTGTTCCTAATTTTTATTTTAATCAATTATTCCTAAATTATACCAAATCCCCATTCTTTTGTGAAATTTAACTCATTTAAATAGGAAAGAAACGTCATGTCATCTTTAAAAGATTTAGCTAATATGCCACGATAAGATTAAAGCAACAAAAGCAAAAAGTTTGACTATGAAGAGCTCAGAAAAATTTAAATTATGCCCCAGCTGTGACGGTAAAGCCCCTTTAGAAGTTGTTATCTGCCCCTATTGTGCTCAAAGCTTTAATGACCCCACAATTAAATTTAAAAATTCTCTTTCACAAAGTTATAATCCCCCCTATTCTGCAGAAAGAACCCATAATGCCCCTTCTGAACCCTCGGTTAAAACCGAAGCTGCCAAAGAAGCTGTAACAACAGAAAAAAGTCTTTTCCTACCCATAGCTCTTACAACTATCGGTTCTAATTTGGTGATTTTAAGCGCCCTTTTGCTTATTTTAAGCCACGAAGGAAAAGTAGAACTGTCTTGGAATTCCAGCTATTGGATGCTTTATGCCCTTTTAGGATTACCACTTGTCTTTGTGGGCTATAAGTTGATTAAAAAAGAAAATTAAATTTAGGCCCCGACTGAGGCCTAAATTTATTTTATTAATCATCATTTCTTGTAATAAGCATGTTTTTATGCAGAATCGGCAGCGCTATTTTTAATTCTGAATAAACTTTATCTAAGGTGATGGGGTCTACTTGAAGATAAAATGGGGGCTCACAAAGATCTTTGTGTTTTTGCGTTAAGCTTCCTGGTTCATTGAGCGCAAATTCTGGCATTTTCCAGTAAGCACCCAGAAAATGGACATTAAACTCCCCTTTATCATGAACACAAACACAAGCGATCCTCATCGTAGGTTGGTAGGGTTTATTTTCCAAATGAGGCACATTCAGAATGTCAGAATTTACAAATTCTTCAACTATAAACGAATCAAAACTATCTTTTGTCCAATAGCTATAAGATAGATCGGGATTTTTTTTGAGCTCATTGGAATTAGATAGGATATATTTTAATGTACTATCTAACTCGCTTTTTGCCACCACAATCACCCCGTATCCTAAAAAAGCGCCACGAGGTTTAATGACAAACATCTCCCCGCCTAAATCTTTTATAATCGTTGAAGCAAGCTGTGGTGTGTACTTTTTCCCATAAAGGCCCCATTTAGGTTTAAAATTAGCTAAAACAGGATCAAGAGAAAAAAGCCTTGTCATTTTATATTTATCAACCCAACAAGGAAAGCTTGCTCTATCGATCACAAGTAAACCCGGTAGTGCTTGATCTAAGGCTTTATAGGAATGTACAAGTTGAGGGCTGATGTATAATAAACCGTGGTAATTAGAAATATCGCTTGGATCAAATACAGGCTTTCTTCCTAAATATAGAAGCTCTGGATCGTTAAAAAGCGAGCCATTAGAGTATTGCGTAGACCAAAATGGCGATTTTGTCATTAGAGTACGAAGCATCATATCATTGATGAAACCAAGGACCGTCCAACCTTTAAGTCTATATTTTTCAAGTAGGTTTAAAAATCCACTTTGTATTGAGGTGTCATCGGGATCAAAAAATTTAGTTCCGTTAAACATCGACAACGTCCCTTGCTGTATCTCACAAATTTTAACCCCTTTTTCAGCGCTATATTTAAGATCAGTCACAAGAAATTCAATATCTGCTGGGAATTTATCAACTAATGCCGCGTGCAGCGATAAAAAGCTTAGTCCAATTAAAAAGCAAAAATGGTTCATAAAAAATCTCGCGTCTTATCAAATTGATTAAAAAGAGTATTAAGAAATTTAGGAAAAAAGAAAGAAAATTTTTTGCTTTTTTAAGAAAATAAAATTGAGGATCAGGGACTTAATAGAGAAGAAGGGGATTTGTCTTTGGTAAAGACAAATCCCCTTTAATAAAATTAATCAAGCAAAGAAAGGTTAGTTTGAAAGCGAGTTGGCTCTTCTTCAATAACTTCTTGCTCTGGCTCAGGCGCAGCAATTTCAAATTTGAATAAAGCTTCAAGAATCTCTTCTTTAAGATTTAATGATAATTTACCAAACCGATCAAAGGCTTCTTGCTTAAATTCAATAAGAGGATCTTTTTGACCAATCGTACGCAAGTTCACCTCTGTACGTAAATGATCAATAGCTCCAAGGTGGTTTTGCCACAATTTATCGATCCGGCGGAGGAAGATATTACGCATGACCTCTTCAATTAACTTTTCAGGTTCTACTTGAAATAGTTTAAATGAATGGGTCGATTTTCGAATTTTTTCTAATTGATGCTCTAACTTTAAATCAAACACCTCTTTGATCCTTGAAACGATTTTTTTATAGATTTCAGCCTCAGCTAATCCTCTAAAGTCTTCTGGATGAAAGTTAATGGGTAAGCGGTTAACAATAATATCACACAAAAGAGAAGGTCTTGATTTAGAGCTATCTTTCTCTAAATACATATGAAGGTAGTCTTGGCTTAAGTGTTCAATCAGTTCACTAGCAAGCTCTCTCATATGGGCCGAATGGAGAACATCATTTCTAAAACGGTAAACCTCTTCCCGTTGCTTATTCATCACATCATCATACTCTAAAGTATGCTTACGGACTGTGTAGTGTCTTTGCTCTATTCTTTTCTGAGCTGTTTCAATAGATCGATTAAGCATCTTAGCCGATATAGGCTCACCCTCTGGTGGTCTAAAGCGCTGAAGCAACATACTCACTTTAGGTGAGGTAAAAAGTCGCATCAGTGAATCATCAAAACTTACATAAAATTTTGAAGATCCTGGATCTCCTTGTCTTCCAGAACGACCGCGGAGCTGTCTATCAATACGGCGAGAGTGGTGACGGGTAGTACCAATAACATGAAGTCCCCCTTTCTCAGCCGTGTCAGCTTGGAGCTTAATATCAGTTCCTCTACCTGCCATGTTGGTCGATACGGTAATAGCAAAAGGTTTACCAGCATCTGCTATCACTTGCGCTTCTGTTGCATTATGCTTAGCATTTAAAACGGTGTGCTCTAGCTTCATCTGCTTAAGAATGCGCGAAATTTTTTCAGAAATATCTACTGATTCTGTCCCGATAAGGATAGGACGGCCTGTAGCATGAACGGCTTGAATATCTTTTAGGATAGCTTGATATTTTTCTCTTTCTGTCATGTAGATTTCATCATCAAAATCTTTTCTAGAGCAATTTCTATGTGTTGGAATAGCCAGCACATCAATTTTATAAATTTCTTTAAATTCTTGAGCTTCGGTCATAGCAGTTCCTGTCATGCCAGCAAGCTTTTGGTAGCGTCTAAAATAATTTTGCAAAGTTACAGTGGCATAAGTTTGCGTTTCACCTTGGATTTCAACGCCCTCTTTAGCTTCAATCGCTTGATGCAGGCCATCTGAAAAACGGCGTCCTGGTTGCGCTCTTCCTGTATTTTCATCAATGATGACAATTTTACCCTCTTGCACCATGTAGTCGACATCTTTTTCCATAAGAAGATGGGCTCTAAATAATTGACGAATAGAATGAGATCTTTCTTTACGTCTATTGTCTTCTTCCCTGATTTTTAATTTAGCTTCTAATTTTTGCTCTTCATCAAGAGAGGAATCTTGATCAATCTGGCCATATTCATAACCTAAATCAAGCATAACAAAGTCTTGTGATCTGTGATTATCATCTCGAGTCCAAGCCTGAATCCCTTTATCGGTAAGTTCAAAATCAGAAGCTCTTTCATCAACAATAATATAGAGCTCAGAAAGGGCTTTTATTTTTTCTTCTTTATTAGGCTCTGCGTAAAAATAGGTGTCGATTTTATCTAGCTCAACGCGAAGATCAGGATTTTCCTTGAGGCGGCGTAAAATCTTATTGTGGGGCATCCCTTTAGTGACAAGCCATAGCGACTTTAAAATTTCTGTCGTCTCTTTTTGATGCTCTTTAAGTTTTTTTGCAAAATCAGCACTCTCTTCTAGAAGTCCAAGCTCCTCTAATTTCTTTCGAGCAAGGGAGGCTCTATCGTGGCAGGTGTCTTTTTGCAAACGGACAAGATGGTGAATATCGGAATTAATCTCGGCAAAAAAACTATCAGTTTGTGGAGCTGGCCCTGAAATAATCAGTGGCGTTCTTGCCTCATCGATAAGGATAGAGTCCACTTCGTCAATAAGAGCAAAATACTGTCCACGCTGTACCTGCTCGTGGGCTGATTGAGCCATTGAATTATCTCTTAGATAATCAAATCCAAATTCTGAGGCAGTTCCATACAAAATGTCTGATTTATATAACGCTTTACGTCTTGTTGGAGAAACTTCAGAGGTAAGAGCTCCTACACTTAGACCAAGCCAGCGAAATATCTCTCCAATCCATTCACTATCGCGTTTAGCTAAATAATCGTTTACAGTCACAATATGAACTGGCTTTTCAGTAAGGGCATTAAGATAAAGCGGCATGGAAGCGGTTAGTGTTTTTCCTTCCCCTGTTTGCATTTCAGCAATATTACCATAATGCATAGCAATCCCTGCTAAAACTTGGGTGTCATAAGGAACCATATCCCATTTTTGGTCATATCCAGAAACGTGCGTTTGCTGTCCAGTTAATCGGCGACAGACATTTTTAACAACAGCATAGGCTTCTGGCAAAATCTGCTCTAGGGTTTGTCCTTGCTTTAGTCTATTTTTGAATTCATCGGTTTTAGCTCTTAATGACTCATCGGTGAGATTCATCAAAAAAAGATCTTGGCGATTTACTTCTTTAACCATTTTTTGAAACCGTTTAATGGCGCGAGATTGAGCTGTTCCAAAGATTTTTTTTAATAGACCAAACATACAATTTCCAAGGGTAATTTTGATTACCTCTAGATCATAGCTAAAATTATGACAATTTCCAAGTAAAAGGGTGCCTTTTTGAAGAATCTAGAAATGTTCTAAAAATAATATTTAAAAAAATCAGAAGCTGTAGTTTGTAGAGAATTGAATCTGTTGGGAATTCCAATACATATACTCAGTCCCTGAGTAAATTCCATTGGAAACACTAACTGTTTGAGGTTTGGTGCCCTCATGGAACATTTGCCAATTTAACCCAAATGTCCAATGCTTATAAGGCTTATAGTTCAAGTTAGCCCCTGTTTTAAAGGCCCAAATAGTTCCACCAGTTACATAAGGATTAGGATTTAAATAATCAGAAAAATTCAGATAGGAATAACTGGCATCATAGCGCGATACACAGAAATAATAATCCCAAAAGCCAGTAAGATTAACTTTAAAATCTTTTGTAAGAGCAATATTTAATCGTCCACCCACATAAGGGGCTGCAAATTTCTCTTTATACATATTGTTGGCTTTAAGCCTTTTATAAGTATACCCAAGCTCGGGAGCTAACTCGACTCTACGTCTATAAAGATTAATATAATGTCCCCCTGCAACTTCCCAATCAGCTGCATAACCAGCTTTATTGGTAAATGTAGAGTTTATAACAAGATTCCCTGCAGTTACATACGTTGTTTTAAATTTAGCTACGTTATTGCATAAGTACCCATATCCACCCATGGCATTTAAATAACCACGGTCTTTATAGGTGAGCCCTAATACTAAATTATTTTGCCAAATGTAGGCGACTGATGATTGATTATTATAACTTGGCTGGTTTGTATCTGAATAAATATAGAAGTTAAGATTATCTTGCCTGTAACCCGAAAGAAGTTTGATATCAAACCCAATATGCCGCTTTTTACAACCATTCTTGGACTTGTTTTTAGAACGGGAGAGACTATTTTTTCTTGAAATATTAAGTATGTAATTTGCATGAAGGTCCTGAGTCATAAGTCCCATGCAAAATAAAAAAACTAGAGACAGGGAATGCTTCTTCATATTAACGCTCAATTTATATTCTATATAATTTATAACAAGAAAAATTATTATCAAAAGGTATCTACCTTTTAGTTAATTAAAGTAAGTTATTTTTACAATAATAAAATTAATCTTGAGTGCACCACTCTTAATTAACAATAAATTAGCTGCCGTTTTTTATAAATTTTAAATTTAAATTACTAGAGCCACGAAAAAGGGTTGCCCCGTTTAATATAGATAGCTCAAAATAGTGAGGTTACTTAATAGGGAACTGATTATGAAAGATGTGGTCGTGATTGATCGCTTGAGCTTAAAAAAAGAAAAAGAAAAGGTCATGAGCTATTTTCTTATCGATCTTTTGTATGGCTCTTCATGGATTAGCAAGCTTAGCTCCCCTTTTTTAAGACTTATTTTATGTAAATCTCATGCCGTTTCTAGACTCATCGGCGTCTACCAAAGAAGCTCCTTTAGTAAAAAAAACATCAAAACTTTTATTAAAGATTATCAGGTAGATGAAAAAGAATTTGAAAAGCCATCTTCAAGTTTTTCTTGTTTTGATGAATTTTTTATCCGCAAACTCAAAAAAAAAGCTAGACCTATTGATGAAAGAACTCATCACGCCACCTGTCCAGCAGATGGGAGATATTTATGTTTTCAAAATATATCAAGCATCAAATCTTTCTGGATTAAAGGAAGAGCCTTTAATCTTAAAACCTTTTTAAATGATCCAAAACTCTCAGCTCTTTATGAACAAGGCTCTATGGTTATTGCCAGGCTTTGTCCCTCAGATTATCACCGCTTTCATTTTCCCGTTTCAGGCATCGCCTCAAAACCTGTGCTTATCAATGGACCCCTTTATTCTGTAAATCCCATCGCCCTCTATAAGAATTTTTGTATCCTTCAAGAAAATAAAAGAGTTGTAACACAAATAGACTCTGATCATTTTGGAAAAGTAGCCTATATAGAAATAGGAGCTACTAACGTCGGAAGTATCCATCAGACTTTTAAAATAAATAGCCCTGTTCATAAAGGGGAAGAAAAAGGATATTTCTCTTTTGGCGGTTCTTGTGTTGTCATCCTTTTTGAAAAAGGGAAGATTGAACTCGACCAAGATCTTTGTCAAAATACCCTTAAGGGTTTTGAGACTAAAGCCAAGATGGGACAATCTTTGGGCTTTATTTCAAACTAGATCGATAGAGCTTTACAAATCGGACACTTCTCTATTTTATGCCCTCTTGCTGGACAATAGGCTCTTGCATAGAAAATGATTTGTAAATGTCTTCGGTTCCACTCATTTTTTCTAAAAGCTTTTTTTAAATCTTTTTCTGTTTGCTCCACAGATTTTCCATTAGATAACCCCCACCGTAAAGCAAGTCTATGAATGTGCGTATCAACAGGAAAAGCCGGTTTTTGAAAAGCTTGGCTCATGACACAGGAGGCAGTTTTATGACCAACACCGGGTAATTTTTCTAATTCCTCAAGCTCCTCTGGAACCTTACCAACATATTTTTCTGTTAATTGCTGACAAAGTTTTATGATATGGCGTGCTTTAGTTTTATAAAGCCCGAGGGGCTTTATAATCTCTTCAATCGTCTCTTGACCAAGCTCTATAAAATCTTGCGGATGATTGCCAAAACTAAAAAGCTTATCAGTTACCTGATTAACTTTTATATCGGTGCACTGCGCTGATAAAAGGACCGCAATAAGGAGTGTAAAAGGGTTGGAGTGATTTAAAGGAACTGGGGGATCGGGAAAAAGTTTATCGAGAATTAAAGGAATTAAGGGGTTCATTTACCAACACAAAATTTTGAGAAAAGGGCTGTTAATACATCTTCTGTCACATCGATTCCAACAAGTGAGGCTAAAAGTTTTAAAACCTCTTTTAAATCCATCACAATAAATTCTGGAGAATTACCCTCTTTCAATCCCATGATCACAAGATCAAGAAGATCATAGATTTTTTTGAGCACCTCTTTTTGAGAAGCGTCCATGATAATTAAATCCTCTTTACCTTCTAATTCTTTTGATACTAGCCTTCTATAAATCACCTGCTTCAAATCATCGATACCGGTTTCATATTTTGCCGACACAAAATGAGTTTGAAGATGGTGATCTGAAAGGGGTTCCTGTTGGTCTATCTTATTGGCAATATAAACAGTTTTTGAAGGGTCAAGATAAGCAAGAATTTCTTTTTCTTTAGGCGTTGAATCTTTTGAAGCCTCTTTAATAAATAAAACAAGATCAGCCTCATCAATCGCTTTTAATGAGAGTTTTATCCCCTCTTGCTCAATCTCCTCAGACGCTTCTCTAATTCCTGCAGTATCTTTAAGTCTTACTGTTAAATCAAAAAGTCTTAAATCATCTTCAATAATATCACGTGTAGTACCAGCAATGGGAGTCACAATCGCTCGGGATTTACCAAGAAGCGCGTTCATTAAAGAGGATTTTCCAACATTAGGTTCCCCAATTAAACAAATAGTGGCCCCTTCAAAAAGAATCTGCCCTGTCCTAAAGGAATTAATAAGATATTCAATTTTATCTTTTTCCTTTTCCAAGGCTTCAATCATCTCTTCAAAGGACATAAATTCTAGCCCCTCTTCAGGAAAATCGACCCAGGCATCTAATATGGCTGCAGATTCTAGCAGAGCTTTTTTGATTTCTATAAGATGCTTAGAAAGCTTTCCCTCTAAATGAACTTGGGCTGCTTTTAAACTTTTTTCATTGCGCGCCCCGATCATTTCTTGAATGGCTTTAGCTTGAAGTAAATCAATTTTACCCATTCTATAAGCTCTAAATGAAAATTCACCAGGATAGGCTGCTGTGGCGCCTGATACAATCAAAGCCTCAACCACTTTTTTAGCAATCAGGTTATTACCGTGGAATTGTAATTCAATGACATCTTCACCTGTAAAGGAATTTGGCCCTTTCATATAAAGACATAAGCCCTCATCGATAACACTTTGATCAATAGGTGATTTAATTTTACCAAATGTTACCGTATGCGACGGCATACTAAATGGATCTTTAGAGAAAACTTTTTTTACAATCTCTTTAGCGTTTTTTCCACTGACGCGAACAATCGCTACCCCTCCAGTTCCTGGAGGCGTGATAACAGCTGCAATGGTGTCTTCTCTAAAATAGGTACGATAATCTTTCATAGAAGAGTATTTTAACAAAAAAAAGAGATAAAGTAGACGCCTTCCTTTTTGTCAAAAAATAAATACTACTTTTATTTACGAACCCTTTGCAAAGAAGCGCTGATAAGCTCAGAAAGAGAGAGCGTATCTCCTTGATCTTCAATAACAGAGCCTATAGCTTTTTGCGCTAGCGGATAGGCAAATCCCAGCTGCAAAAGAGCGGCTAAGGCATCTTGGGCCGAGGAATTTTTGGGCAAGACAGCTCCTAATGGAAGGGCCATTTTTAAATTTTTTCCTTTCAGTTCGACAATGAGCCGCTCGGCTGTTTTTTTTCCAATACCAGGAACTTTAGAAATTTTTTGGACATCAGAACAAGCTGCCAGCTCAATTAATTCATAAGGTTCAAACTGACCTAAAATGCCTAGGGCAGTTTTAGGGCCTATTCCAGAAAATTCAATTAAAGTCTCAAAAAAATCTCGATCTTGCCTTGTCAAAAAGGCAAATAAACGGTGCGAATCTTCACGAATAACAGCTGATATAAAAAAGGTAACTTCTTCGTGGATTTGCAAAAGTTTAGATTGGGTTTTTTGAGAAATAAGCAATCTATATCCAAGGCCATGATTATCGATGACCGCTTCAGAATCTGTAAGATAGGCAAGCTTGCCTTTTATATAATCAAACATAAGATCTTAATTGGTGAGAGTTAATAGAGTTTTGATGGCAAAGGGCAATTGCTAAAGCATCAGCGGCGTCATAAGGGAGAATCGGAGCTTGTAGGCCTAGCATTAATTGTAGCATATGAGATACCTGGTGTTTAGAAGCGCTGCCGACACCAGTTGCTGCTAGTTTTATTTTTTTAGGCGCATATTCAAACACATCAATATCATGTTTAGCAGCTGCTATTAAACATGCCCCCCTAGCCATTCCAAGTTTTATAGCGCTTTGCACGTTTTTATATACAAATTGTGTTTCGATGGCCATCACATGAGGCTTATGTTTTTGAATTAGGAAACAGACGGCCTCGAAGATCTCCAAATATTTTTTCGGAAGACTTAAATTTTTAGGGGGAACAATACACCCATATTCAAGAGGCGTTTTATTCTGTAAAAGGGCAAATCCTGTGCAATTAGATCCAGGATCAATACCTAAAATAATAGGAAACTGTTGGGCTTTATCCATTACCTTATCCTAGCTAGTTGAAGAGGGATTTAGCAAACAAATTGCAAAATCAAAATAAAAAAATTGATTTCTAATTTTTTAAAACGTAATTTTTTATTTGACAAAGGAGCCATTATGAAAAAAATAATCTTTTCTTTAGCATTTTTTCTTTTTACTTTATCTGCCCACGCTTTCCCCTCTAAAATTTTAAATCTTTTTGCCCATCAATTAACCGAAGATTTCACCTCTTCAATCATTAAAGAAACAGATCCTGATCTTATTTTTATATTAGATACTAGTGAATCTGGAATGAGCATCAGCAAGCTGTATCCCTTTTCTATAAAAGACGAGAATTGCATT
>CAIPRZ010000070.1 GCA_903867585.1 uncultured Chlamydiae bacterium | reverse complement strand
ATAGGTGGCATATAAAAGCAAGGAAACAAGAAGAATAACAAAAACAAAGGTAATTCTTTCCATTAGCTTTTGATTAACAGGCTTTCTAAATATCCCCTCGTAGAGAGCAAAACAGATATGTCCCCCATCAAGAACGGGCAAAGGAAGGAGATTAAATAGAGCAAGATTTATAGAAATAACCGCAAAATAATAAAGCCCCTCTGTCACACTTTTTTTAGCCCCATACTGCATCACCCCAACAATAGCGACAGGACCTGAGAGTTGTTTAGGGGATAAGGCTCCTTTAAATAAAGAAGAGAGTGTTTTAAAAGTCATCTGGCAGGCATCTTTCATTTCTTGCCAAGGAGAAGGATTGAAAGATACCGGTTGATCACCAAATAAGCCCCCAATTAAATATCTTTTTTGGTTGAGCTCCATTTCTTTAAGCTCTAAATTTCTTTGTTTGGGATCTTTGATCTTACCAATCCGCAGCATCTCGTCATCATAACGTTTTTGTTGGCTCTCCTGTTCTGATTCTGAGAGTTTTAATTGATCTAGTCTAATAACTGGGATATTAAATTGAAGAAATTCACCCTTAGATTTTAGCTTAGGATCGTTAAACATCGCTTTAAAGTCTTCTTTCATAAAAGGAGCCCAAAACTCTTCAAGGCTTTGATCTAATGGAAGAGCCTTATGGGTTCTTTTTTGAGCAATCACATGAACAGAAGGTCTATCTAGAGCTTCAATGAATTGAGTTCCTGAACAAACAGTAATCCCATTTACCGAAAAAATCTTATCTCCTTTTTGCAAATTCCCTTCAAATGATAAGGGATCTCCCTCAGTTGGCAATTGCCAAAAAGCTTCATTATTTAGATATTCACAAGCTCCTTCAACAACAAGATCTTGAGATAAATCGTAAGGGATAAAATAACGAATGGATTTAAGTTTTGAACCATGCATCCAATCGGTCAATTCCCCTTTCTGAGCTTTATTCATTTTGATATCAGAGGGAGGAATTTTTGGGACTTTTATGGCGATCATTTCGTTTTGACGCTCGACATAAATTAAGACCGATAATTCTTGAAGCAATTCTACAAGGGAGGCTTTTGAAAATAGAGGCTGCCCGTTGATCGTAAGTAATCGATCCCCTTTTTCTAAACCTAGTTGCTGTAAATAGGCCATTTCTTTGGGCACAATATTGGGAATAGATTCAAATATCAAAAAGTTACCAGGGAAATAGCCCCCCTCTTTGAAACTAAAACTAAAAGCTGGAGCTTCAAATAATGGAAAATGCTCAGCTTGAAGGGTAATTGGACCTTTAGAAATAGTTTTTTCAACCATGAAATCTTGAAAAGAGGAAAAAGGACGATTATTGATCGAGGTAATTTTGTCACCCTCTCTAAGACCTGCTTTGTATAAAGTGCCCTCTTTACGTAAAAACCCGACATAAGGATTTTTTTCCATAAAATCGACGGTTCTTCCACCACAAAGATAAATGAGCACAAAGACTAAAAAGGCCAGGATTAAATTAGCAAGAGGACCCGCTAAGGCTACAAAAATTCGTTTATAAAAAGGGACCGAATAAAAGCCATCAGAGGAAGATCGATCGCCATCAAGCCCTTTAAATTTAACAAATCCTCCAAATGGGATGCTTCCGATTTGAAATAATACATCGTTAGATTTCCAAGTTTTTATGGGCTTTCCAAAACCAATAGAAAATGTTTCGACTTTCATACCCATTTTTTTACCGACCCAGAAATGGCCCCATTCATGGATAAAAACAAGAAAACCTAAGCCAAATAAACT
>CAIPRZ010000069.1 GCA_903867585.1 uncultured Chlamydiae bacterium | reverse complement strand
TTAAAGACAAACCTCATACTCATCTGCCTCTTATAGAAACATTTCCTCTAAGTTACGATCATGAAAAAGTTCTTAACTCTTTAGAGAAGATAGATTCTCTCATTATTACAAGCAAAGAAACGGTCCACTATTTTTCCCCTGTTTTAAAACAATTAAAAGAAGGAAAAAAAGTATTTTGTGTGGGCCCAGCAACAGCTAAAAAATTAGAACAGGTTTATAAAGGGCAGATAATTTTACCCAAAAGTTTTGATCAAGAAGGTCTCATTGAAGAGATTGCTAACCATGCTCAAAAAACACTCTATTATCCACGCGCGCTGAAAGTTCGCCCTCTTTTAAAAAGGGAGCTTGAGGTCCTGGGCTTCAAAATAGAGGAATTAATTTGTTATCAAACGTTAACAAAAGAAACTATGAAAATGCCCAACGAATCTATTAGCGGCTATTTTTTTAGCTCACCCTCAACGGTAGTAGCTTTTTATGAGCTTTTTGGAAAGCCCCAAGAGCTTCCGATTCGGGTTCAGGGAAAGGTTACTAGGGATCAGTTTATTCAAACTTTTGGCAAGTTTAAAAACCTAGAAATTTTATAAAACATTTGGGTTATCTTTTACAAAAACAAGATTCTTAAGGTATTATAATTAAAAATTATAATTTTTTATATCCTTATGAGTCTTATAAATTTTCATCCTTGTGATGATATTGAAGCCCTTCATTATGCTGTTTATGTTGGGGGAACACCTTGTTTAGAAACCGGTCGAAAGCTTCAAAATCTTTTTTCTAAAAAAATAGATCTTGTAAAACAAGAGCAATGGAATCAATCGATAAGAAAGGTATATGGATCCTTAGCTCTAGCTTCTTTTATTATGGTTCAATGTATGCCAGCTAATAGTTCAGGTCAAAAAACAGCTAAATTAATTTTGATGTTAGTTGGAACTTTTTCTGCCTATTTATCTTCGCGTACATTTTTTGAACAGCGGGACTGTCAATGGCAACTCAAACAGTTAGAATTTGAAATCGATAAACTAAGAAAGCACCACTAAATCTTGGGAATCTCTTTTGATTGACGACAAATATAAAATAGCATTTTCTAGAGTCAAATTTACAAATCATTATAGATAGGTCTTATATGCATCCTTTGAAACTGCCTGATTTAGGCTATCATTTTAACGCCCTTGAGCCCTTCATCTGTGCTGAAATTATGGAGCTTCACTATTCTAAGCATCATGGCGGTTATGTAACAAATTTCAATGTAGCTTTAGAAAAAAGTGCGGATGCGGCTTCTAAAAACGATTTAAGTCATGTTTTATCTCTCCAGCAGGCTCTCCGTTTTAATGGAGGTGGTCATATTAACCACTCTATTTTTTGGACTAACTTAGCCTCACCGAGCCACGGCGGAGGCCATTTCCATCCAGGACCGCTTCATGTTAAAGTAATCCAGGATTTTGGAAGTGTAGAGCAATTTAAGGAGAAAATGACCGCTATGGCTCTTGGTCTGCAGGGCTCCGGATGGGTGTGGCTTGGCTATGATAAGGGAGCAAAAAGGCTCGTTTTAGTTAGCTGTCCTAATCAAGACCCCTTAGCCTTAATGGGTTACGTTCCGCTTCTTGGTATAGATGTGTGGGAGCATGCCTATTATCTTCAGTATAAAAATGTGAGAGCCGAATATATAAAAAATATTTGGAATATTATTAATTTCAAAAACGTTGAAGATAGATTTATAGCCGCTTCTATGTAAATATTTTAGTATGTTGTTTCGAACTAAAATAGCTGGTATAATAGTGGCAATTTATTAATTTAGGGTAATTATGGGCCTTTTTTCTAGATCTAAGCCAAAAATCAAAGTTCAGACCTCTAAAAAAGATGGTTTTAGCGGTTGGATTAAGTGCACAGAGTGTGCCGAATTAATCCATGCAAGCGAACTTGAAAAAAACATCCATTGCTGCCCTAAATGTCAGCACCATTATAGATTGTCTGGGACTCAGCGCATTCAACTCCTTATTGATGAGGGGACCTTTGAAGAGCTTTACAGCGATCTTATCTCTATAGATGCCCTTGAATTTGTCGACACCGAAGCCTATTCTAAAAGGCTTGAACAAGCAAAGAAAAAGTCAGGAAAAAATGATGCGGTCATAGTTGGAACAGGCCTTGTTAATGGTAAAAAAGTTGCTGTTGGAGTGATGGATTTTACCTTTATGGCAGGATCTATGGGTTCTGTTGTCGGAGAAAAACTAACTTTAATTATTGAACACGCAACGCATTCTAAATTACCACTTGTTATTGTTTCAGCCTCTGGCGGCGCTCGTATGCAGGAGTCGGTTTTATCGCTTATGCAAATGGCAAAAACTTCAGCAGCTCTTGCTCGCCATAGTAATAAAAATCTTCCCTATATATCTATTCTAACCAACCCAACAACGGGTGGGGTAACAGCCTCATTTGCTACGTTGGGCGATGTGATTATTGCAGAACCTGATGCTTTAATCGCTTTTGCAGGACCTCGAGTCGTTGAACAAACCATTCGTCAAAAACTTCCTGAAGGCGCTCAAAAATCAGAATTTTTGATCGAAAAAGGAATGATTGATTGCATTGTAAATCGACATCAACTAAAAAATAAGCTTGCTCAATTAATCGACTATCTGACACCTAGCGTTCCGGCTTCTCAGACCTGTCCGATTATTGGCTAACACGATCAAATTTTTCTAAAATTTCTAGGTTGCTATGGAAAAACTACTAATAGGGGTTAAAACCTCTGATGAAAGTCTTATGCCTTTTTATGCCACAAAGCTTGCAGCGGGTGCTGATCTTAAAGCTAACATCTCAGAATCTCTTGTTTTAGAATCCGGAAGCTCAATACTTGTTCCAACGGGTCTTTTTTTAGATATTCCAGAAGGTTATGAGGTGCAAATTAGACCCCGTTCAGGTCTTGCTCTAAAAAATGGAATTACGGTTTTAAATACCCCAGGCACTATTGATGCTGATTATAAAGGGGAAATCGGAGTTATTTTAATTAATCATTCTAAAAACTCTTTTGTTATTGAACCCAAAATGCGCATTGCACAAATGGTTTGTGCAAAAGTAGAGCAAGCTCAATTCTATAGCATAGAAACGCTCTCAACTTCAGCTCGAGGAGAGGGTGGATTTGGTTCATCAGGTATAAAATAAAAAAGAATTTTCATGGAATTTGCACTAAAAAAAAAGGCTATCTTCTTCTTAAAAGAAGCTCCTAAATTTGAACTTCTTTCCGATTTATGCCATCAAATTAAGCAAGCTGGGTTAATCGATGATGAAAAAGCTTTCACAAAAGCGGTTTTTGATCGAGAAAAGCTTGTTTCAACCGGTGTTGGCCTTGGAATCGCCCTCCCTCATGCTAAAATGGATTCATTGGACCATTTTTTTGTGGCCTGCGGTATTTTAAAAGAAGGCACGTGCGAGTGGGATGCTATTGATCAGCTTCCTGTTAAAGTGATTTTTCTGATCGGCGGGCCTTCTGATCAGCAACTGGTCTATTTAAAATTACTCTCAGAACTGACTCAAAAAATTAAACAAAAGCAGGTTCGTTCCTTGCTTTTTAAAGCTAAAAATACTCAAGATGTCTTAAACGCCTTAAATGGGAATAATCATGGATTTGACACGAGTTCAAGTTGAGACATTGCTCAATGTTTCACCCCTTGATTTGGATCGCTATATTAATGAAAACAATCTTCCTTGCTATACCTTGGGTCAGGAAAAAAGATTTAATCTTGTAGAAATCGAATCCTGGATGATGCATCACAGTTTTTGGGATAATCATTCTCAAAGCTTACCCTATAATATTTATAGAGCGCTAGCAAGAGGGGGTTATTATTATAGTCATGATCTTGAAGAGGCTTCTATTTTAAAATTAGGGGCCCATCATTTAGCTGAAAAATTAGGCATTGATCCTGAAGGATTGTATGAACTTTTACAAGATAGAGAACTTTTAAGTTCTACAGCGATGGGTTCAGGTTTTGCTATTCCCCATCCAAGAGAAAGGATGGAATCTGTAAGACAAGATATCTTATTTATTGTTCATGTTAAAAATGGGGTCGATTTTAATGCCCTTGATCACAAAAAAGTTCATACTTTTTTCTTTCTAATGGCAGGTTCCGACAAGAGCCATTTAAATCTCCTTTCGAAATTGGCACATATTATTCATAAAGCTCACGCGCTTTCATGGATTCACCAAGACGCCACTCATGCCTCTATTTTAAAAGAGGTCCTTGAATGGGAAAAAGAACTTAACACTCCACTTCCTAAATAATCTCTTATGTCAAAACAACTATTTTTAAAAAAATCAATCCGCACTCTTTTAAGTGAGGCCTCTAGTAATAAAGCCGGTCTTAAAAAAACACTCGGACCTTGGAGCCTTTTGGCCATGGGAATCGGGGCTATCATCGGAGCTGGTATTTTTGTCTTATCAGGAGAAGCAGCAGCTCAGTATGCAGGACCTGCGATTTCAATATCGTTTATTTTAGCAGCTATTATCTGTGTGTTTGCAGCGCTTTGTTATGCTGAATTTGCCTCTTTAATTCCGATTGCTGGAAGCGCTTATTCCTATGCTTATGTAACGATGGGCGAGCTTATTGCCTGGATTATTGGGTGGGGACTTACGTTAGAGTATCTATTTTCTGCAGCCACAGTAGCTGTGGGCTGGTCGGGTTATTTTACAAGTATACTCAATGATCTTGGTCTAATATTGCCTAAAAGTTTAGTAACAGCCCCTTTGAGTTATTCAGTGGTGGAAGGGTGGTCAATGACGGGTAGTTTTATCAACCTTCCCGCTGTTATTATCACACTCCTTATGGGGGTTTTAGTAGCAACAGGAGTTAAAGCGGCCGCTTCTTTTAATAATGTTATGGTCTTTATCAAACTCCTTGTTATTGCTGTTTTTATTGGTCTTGGCTTATTTTTTGTTAAAAAAGAAAATTGGCAGCCTTTTATTCCTCAAAATACTGGTGTTTTTGGTCACTATGGTTTTTCTGGCATATTTAGGGGAGCAGGTCTTGTCTTTTTTGCATTCATTGGTTTTGATGCCCTTTCAACGCTTGCTCAAGAAGCCAAAAATCCGCAAAAAGATTTACCTAAAGCGATGCTTGGATCTTTAGGAGTTTCAACTATTGTCTATATTTTAGTTGCCCTTGTTTTAACAGGTATTGTGAGCTACACTAAACTCAATGTTGCAGATCCGATAGCAGTGGCAATAGCTGCTTTAGGTCCTAAATTTTTATGGATTGGATTTTTAGTAAAACTGGCGATCTTAGCGGGCCTTACCTCTGTTATTCTTGTAATGATTATGGGACAAGCGCGAATCTTTTTCACGATGGCTCAAGATGGACTCCTTCCAAAAGTCTTTACTAAAGTACATAGCACCTATAGAACCCCATTCATCATCACATTAGCAGTAACAGCTCTTGCTTTACTTGTAGCTGGATTATTCCCTGTAGAAATTTTAGGCCAGCTTGTTTCCATGGGAACTTTAATGGCGTTTGCCATTGTCTGTTTTGGAGTTCTAGTTTTAAGAGCCAAACAACCTCTATTACATAGACCTTTTAAAACACCCTTTATGCCTTGGGTTCCGTTGATTGGGACTTTAGCTTGCGTATTCCAGATGTTCATGCTTCCTTGGGTGACCTGGATGCAGCTTTTGATTTGGATGGGACTGGGTTTATGGATCTATTTTAGTTACAGCATAAAAAATAGCGTTTTAAGAAAACCAGCACGCAAAAAATAAAGAAAGGGGGCTTTAGCCTCCTTTTTCTAATATTTCTTAATAAGACCTATCATTAATTTTTTTTCTTTTGTAAAATTTTTTTTCCAAAGGAGAAAATTTATGATTAATTCTCTTAAGTTTGTTTTTATTTCAGTACCTACACAAGTGGCACAAACCATTTCTTCAGGACTTTATTACTCTACACAGCGATTAGCAGCTTTAATATTAATGACTAATCAACGGTTTAACTATTCATATAGTTCTTTGAATGAATTAAAAAACCGCAGACTCATGATCTTATCAGCCCCAAAAGAGGACGCTCTTATAGGAGCGGATAAAGGGCCAGTTAATATTGGTGTCCAAATTACAACTTCAAATAAAGATGTTCTTGAAGGCATCCTCATGACACCAAGAGATCGATTGGAAACCCAACATGGCAAACCCAGAGTTCGTGGTCGATTGATGGTGGTTTACTGCGGCATAGGTGGATGCTATGAAAACTGGTATTTTGAGGGACTTAAAGAGTTATATGAAAATTTCAATACAAGCATTCTTCTTGTTAATTATAGGGGAGTTGGACAGAGCACAGGCTTCATCACTGTACCCCAAGACTTACTCGAAGATGGGTATAGTGTAGCTCAATACGCCTATAATGAAATCGCTCTTGATCCCCATAAGATCCATTTTTATGGGATGTCCATGGGAGGAGCTGTAGCTGTCAATGTTGTAGCAAGACTTGAAAAAGAGGGGATTAAGCCAGCAAGCGTTTGTATTGACCGTTCTTATTCTCAACTGATCCAAACCATTCATTGTGCGATGCCTTTAAATCTTTTGAAATGGTTTATGTCTGGTCTTTTAAGTTATACAGGGTGGCAGATTGATTCTTTGCAATCGGTATTAAAATTAGCGCATACTAAAGTTGTTGTGATTAGATCAGAAACCGATTCCGTCATTCCTTCCGAAACATCGCTTGCCACAGCTTTACAAGATCAAACAGAAGGAAAAGCTTTTTATAAATTGATCGATCTGCCATCGCCAGAGCCTGATGATACACCAAGCTCAAATACAGCGATTGTGGCCTATCAAGCGCCAGCTAAAACCTATCAAGAGCAACTGGCTGAGGCTATAAAGGCCTGGAAGATATACGTTAAAAGAATTCTTTTAGGAATCAAAGCCCATAGCCTTCCTTTTTCTATCGCCAATTATCCTATACAGGTAATGGCTTATGAAAAAGTTTTAACAGAAGCTGAAAATCGGACTCGTTAAGAGAGCCTTAGAGCAATCATTGCATATGATAAGAGGAATCTATTATGATATCTGCTTGGTAATATTTCCCATTCACGGTGGTCATTCATGCAAGAGGATAAGTTAAAAAAAGTAGTTTCACTTTGTAAGCGGAGGGGATTTGTCTATCCCGGTTCTGATTTATACGGGGGATTTGCTAATACTTATAGCTATGGACCTCTTGGAGCTGAACTAAAACGTCAAATTAAAAATCTATTTTGGTCTTTATTTATCGATCAAAGAGATGACATGGTGGGCTTAGACGGACCCATACTTCTTCATCCAAGAACCTGGGAAGCTTCAGGCCATGTAGCAGGATTTAACGATGCTTTGATTGATTGCAAATCGTGTAAAGCAAGACTGCGTGTGGACCATCTTTTAGAAGCTTGTCTTCATATGGATACAGAAGGATTGTCACTTGAAGAGCTCTCTACCCTTTCAACCCGTAATGAGGTGGTTTGTCCAAAATGTGGTAAACACGATTGGACAGCGCCCAGACACTTTAATCTCATGTTTTCCACTCATATTTCTAAAACAGGAGCTGGCAGCGATGATGCGGTCTACCTAAGACCTGAAACGGCTCAAGCGATATTTTTAGATTTTAAAAATGTGGTTGATACCATGAGAGTACAGGTTCCATTCGGTATTGCCCAAATTGGTAAAGCTTTTCGTAATGAAATAACACCAGGTAACTTTTTATTTAGACAAATCGAATTTGAGCAAATGGAAATTGAATATTTTATTCATCCCACAACCTGGGAGTCCCATTTTGAATCGTGGCTAAATGAGATGAAAAAGTTTTGCCATCTTTTAGGATTATCAGAAAAAAACCTCTCTTTTTATGAGCATCAAAAAGAAAAGCTTTCTCACTATTCAAAGCGCACTGTTGATGTGATGTATGATTTTCCTTTTGGCAGATCAGAATTATTTGGTCTTGCTTACCGGACCGATTTTGATTTAACTCAACATGAAAAGTTCTCCGGTCATAAGCTCTCTTATCTTGATCCCAAAACTAATGAGCGTTTTGTTCCTCATGTTTTGGAGCCAACCTTCGGGGTGGACAGGGCCCTGCTTGCGATGTTATGTGAAGCCTACGATGAAGAAAAGCTTGAAAATGGGGAGGTTAGAACCGTCCTCCGTTTCCATCCGCTTATGGCTCCTATTAAAGTAGCTATTTTCCCTTTAATGAAAAAGCCAGAACTGACAAAAGTTGCTGAAGAGCTTTATAAGAATCTACGTAAAAACTTTAAGGCTGATTACGATGAGTCAGGCGCTATTGGTAAAAGGTATCGTCGCCATGATGAGATCGGAACTCCTTTTTGTATAACGATCGATTTCCAAACCCTAGAAGATCAAACGGTCACTTTAAGGCATAGAGATTCGATGCAACAGCATCGCGTTTTATTATCTGATATTTCTAAAGTGCTTCATCAACATATGCATTCTGAGCTTTAGAGATGGATGCATTTTTATTTGATCTTGATGGCTTGCTTGTGGATAGCGAGCCGCTTCATTACGAGGCTTTTTGTACAACATGCGCCAAATTTGGGTTTAATGTCCCTTGGGATTTTAAAACCTATTGTGAAAAGGCTCACACCCAATCTATGGGTTTAAAAACAGCGACTTTAGAACTGTTTCCAGAAGCTGAAAAAGTATGGCAAGAGCTTTACCATACCGTTAAATCTAAATTTTCTAGCCTTGTTGAGGAAAAGCCCTTAAAACTGATGCCTGGGGTGGAAACTTTTATCAATCATCTAAAAGCGCACCATAAAAAGATGGCCGTTGTCACAAATTCTTCCTGTTCTATGGTGCTTGCTATTTGCCAAAAGCAACCTTTTTTATGGAATATCCCTATTTGGATCACAAGGGAAGATTATCACAATGCTAAGCCCTCTCCTGATGGTTATTTAAAAGCCTTGAATGTCCTAAATATAAAACCAGAAAAAGCGGCTGGCTTTGAAGATAGCCCTCGGGGGCTTACTGCTCTAAAAAATGCAAAGGTTCACCCCTTTTTCATATCCTCTTATAATCTAGATCATAAAGAGCAGTTTACAAGTTTTGATCAGTTAATGAAGCATTCGGTTTTTAATCAGCTTATTAAATGAAGCATTTAGAATCCAAGGCCCTTCCAGGCATACATAAAAATTACAAACTCTTCAGATTCTATTAAAGCTTTAAGGCCACCGAAGACAAAAGGCCACTGATCTTCGGTAATATCTGTTAAAGTTAACTGTTTTTCTTCATCCATTTCCCATGTGTCCTCGAGAAACTCATGCATAGCCAAAGGAAATTCTGGGGCATTTAACACATCTAGTGGTATCCTCAAAGCCATTAAAGAGGATCCATCAAAATAAGGCGCTTTTGGGAACTTATCAGGACTTAATTTCGGTAATAAAAGATCGGGAACGATACTAATATCCCCTTTACATTCGATAAGGGTTTGTTGGACACATTGTCTTACAAAAGGCACATGTGTAGATTGCATATGCCTATTGATTTTAACAAGATCTGCAAATAGTGATTTATCAACCATTTGTTTTTTATGATTATTTAGTTGCAGGCTAGATTTAACAAGATCTTCAAGGGTGTCT
>CAIPRZ010000068.1 GCA_903867585.1 uncultured Chlamydiae bacterium | reverse complement strand
ATTAATGAACCTGAAAATAGTAAAAACTGGGATGGAGCCCAAAAGGTCCTTCAGTTTTTTTCAAATTTAAATCTTTATAGAAATAACACCGTTTACGCCATTGGGGGCGGTGCTTTAATGGATCTTGTTGGTTTTTGCGCCGCTATTTTTAAAAGAGGAGTCGTTTTAAATTTTATTCCAACCACCCTACTTGGGATGATAGATGCGGCTATCGGCGGTAAAAATGGAATCAATTTTAATCAGGCTAAAAACCTTGTTGGTACCTTTTATCCACCTCAAAAAGTGATTTATTATCTACCTTTTCTTGAAACGCTACCCAAAGAGCAGCTTTTAAGTGGGTTTGCTGAGGCTTTAAAAATCGGGCTGATTTATTCCGAGGAAGTTTGGAAAAATCTGGATTATACCTCTTTAAAAATGGACGATATTTTATCTTGTGCAAGAATCAAGCAAACCATAGTTGAAAAAGATCCCTATGATAAGGGGATCCGTCATATTTTAAACTTTGGTCATACAATAGGTCATGCTTATGAATCAGCAAGCTCATATAAATTGCCCCACGGCTATTGTGTAGCCTTTGGAATGATAGCTGAATCAGCTTTCAGTTTTCATAGGGGAGAATTAAGTAAAAAAGCTTTTGATGAAATTAAAAAAAGGCTTTTTTCTTTATTTCCGCTGACAGAACCGCTAGCTTTTGAAAAATTAAAACCCTTTTTGGCTTTTGATAAGAAAAATAGAAACAATTTTATTTTAATACATTCACTCACAAAGATTGGACAGAATCCTGAGCTTGTAGAAGCGTCTTTAGAAGAGTGTCAAAAAGCGGTTGAAGCCCTATGGATATAAAAATTAATCCTGGCACCTTTTTAACTGGTTTTATCGATTTACCCACTTCTAAATCACAGACTCTTCGTGCGCTTTATTCTGCCATGCTTGCTAAAGGGACAAGTCTTGTCAAAGAGGCTTTAGAGGCTGAAGATACAGAGGCGATGATTGGAGCCATGAAAAGTTTTGGGGTAAAAGTCTATAAAACTAAAGCGGGTATTATTATTCATAGCCCAGGGTGGAAAGGATTAAAAGCTCCTGTTAATTGTTTTGTAAACGCTTCGGGGATTACTCTCCGTTTTATGTCAGCCTTTGCTTCCCTTTTTAAGACTAAAGTCACATTTACAGGATCTATTTCTTTAATGAAGCAACGATCTATTAAAGATTTAGAAGTAGGGTTAAAAAGATTAGGGGTAAAAACGGAATCTAACGGGGGGCTTTGCCCTTTTAGCGTTCAAGGTCCCATAAAAAAGCGCCAGAGCTGGGTCATTGGTAAAGATTCTCAACCCGTTTCTGCCCTTTTATGGGCCTTAAGTCTTAAAGAAAAAAAACAGAAACTTTTTGTTATGAAGCCTGAGGAAAAGCCTTGGGTTGAACTCACCATGTCCTGGTTAAAAACCCAAAATAAAGCAGTAAAGAATCAAAATTTTAAGGCCTTTTCCATTCAAGGTAATAAAAAAGTTCACCCTTTTGTTTATAAGGCTCCCAAAGATTTTAGCTCTGCAGCCTTTATGATTGGTGCAGGTCTTGTTGCTGGTATAAATATTACTCTAACGGGGATGAATTTCAAAGATAAACAAGGGGATAAAGCGCTTATTTATCTTCTTAAGAAATGGGGCGCCTGTTTAGAAATATCAGGATCAAATTTGATAATTAATGCCTCAAAGGGTCTTAATACAAAAGATGTTGATGTAAAAGATATAATAGATGCTTTACCCATTTTATCTGTCCTTTGTATTTTAAGCAAAAATCCTGTCCGAATAAAAGGGGCCGGTGGGGCTCGGGGAAAAGAATCAGATAGGGTAAAAAGTATGGCTTATAATTTGAGCTCAGTCGGTTTAAAGGTCGATGAACAACCTGATGGTCTTATAGTCTATCCCTCAGCTATTAAAGGGGGGCTTTGTGAGGGCTTTGATGATCACCGTATTGTGATGTCTTGTGCCATTTTAGGTTTAATCAGTGGTGATGGAATTACTATAAAGGGAGCAGAAGCTGTAAACAAAACCTATCCTACTTTTTTTAGCCACTTAGAAGCTTTAGGGGCCAAGATGGAAACTTTATGAAAAATACATTTTGTCTTTGTGGATTTAAACATGTCGGAAAAACAACTATCGGTAAAAAGCTTGCCTCTAAACTTAAAATCCCTTTCGTGGATCTAGATCAAGAAATAAGAAAGCTTTATGGCAAAACAGCCCCTGAGCTTTATTTAGCCTATGGAGAGGCTATATTTAGGCAATTGGAATATTTGGCTCTTGAGACTTTGGATTTATCCGCTAAACAGATTCTGTCTTTAGGGGGAGGGACTATAACTTATTCTAGATCTAAGGAGAAGGTTTTAGAAAAAACCCATCTTGTCTGTTTGACTATTCCCTATAATCGTCTTGAAAAAAGGATCTTAGCTAAAACTCCGTTGTGGAGCGCTTTAGATAAAAATAATCCTAAAGAGAGTTTGAAAATCCTACATGACAAAAGAGAGCTTATTTTTGATTCGCTTCTAATTCCAAAATTCAGCATCAAAGATAGTTTAAGTATCAAAAATTTAGAGGACTATGCCAGGCAATACTTTTGGTGATCTATTTAAAATAACAACGTTTGGTGAGTCCCATGGTAAAGCTATCGGGGTTGTAATCGATGGATGTCCTAGTGGTCTTTTTTTGGATGTTAATTTTATCCAAGAGGCCTTAGACCAAAGAAGACCGGGAACAAATCCTTTTGTCTCGCCAAGAGAAGAAAAAGACTTAGTGGAGGTGATTTCTGGGGTTTATGGAGATAGAACAACAGGGGCTCCTATCACATTAATGATCAAAAATAAGGGCTTTGATTCAAAACCCTATACAGCTTTAGAAAATATTTATAGACCAGGACATGCTAATTTTACCTACCTAGAAAAATTTGGCATCTTTGATCCAAACGGGGGCGGTAGAGCCTCTGCACGAGAAACTGCATCAAGGGTTGCAGCAGGTGCTGTTGCTTCTTTAATTCTTAAAGAATATGGCATCGAAATTAAAGCGTATCTCACTCAAGTAGGACCTATAAAATGTGAGGCCTATGACCTTGAAGATTCTAAAATATTTTGCTCTGATTCAAAAAAACAGAAAGCGATTTTAGAGCTCCTAAAGGAGTTAATTGAGCAAGGAGATTCGATCGGAGGTATAGTAACTGGGATTATTAAAAAGCTGCCGATTGGTCTTGGAGAGCCTGTTTTTGATCGATTTGAAGCTAAACTTGCACAAGCTATGCTATCTATTCCTGCCACAAAAGGATTTGAAATAGGGGAGGGGTTTGAATCGGTGAATCGTCAGGGATCAAACTTCAATGATCCCTTAATTTTGAAAGAGAATAACATAGCTTTTTTGACTAATAACGCCGGTGGGACACTAGGTGGCATTACAAATGGAGAGGATGTGATATTTAAGACCGTATTTAAACCCACATCCAGCATCAAAAAAAAACAAACTAGTGTAAGTTTTGATAAAGAAACGGTGGAGTTCCAATTAGATCAAAAAGCCAAACATGACCCTTGTGTAGCCATTCGAGGAGTGCCTGTAGTAAAGGCTATGGCAGCGTTAGTAACATGTGATTTTTTATTAAAAGCAAGACTTGATTGTTTAAATGAGAAACCTTATTCAAAAAATAGCTCTTGCTTCCATGTCATAAGTTCCATTAGTAATCCCCGGCCCTGAATCGGCGTATTCCCAAAGACCTGGATTTATTTTGTCAGAATGAATGCTTATACCAGTCCTTAATTCAGAGCCTTCAAAAAGGGGGATTTTTAATTTTTCTGCTAGAGATATGGCGTAGGTCCTAATCAACATGGAGGCTGTCTCATAAAATTCGGGATAGAGTTTTTCTAAAAGAAGGCAGGGTGTGCCATCCTCTTTTTTGAGAATTTTAAGCATGCAACGGGCTTTTATGGGAGAGTCAACAGAATCTTTTAAGCATAAAATACGGATTTTTCCATCTAATACATAACCCATTAGGCACTTATTAAATTCCTTAAATCCATCAACGCGTTGGCAACTTATAACCTCTGTTCCACATAAAAAAAGATCTTGCCAATTTTCAGAATCAAATATTTGATGTGAGTCATCAAATTTCATCGATTTATCTGTTTGCCAATACTCTAGTTGCTCTTCAGAAAGTAAACTTTTATAACTATTATTATCATGCCTTAGAGTTAGAAAACTCCCATCACAAAGACTATTTATAAATTCTGTAATAACAGGCTTCATAGTCTCGTCATCTACAAAATTTTTGAGATATGAAAAGATAGCAGAAGGCATTCTTGAATGATTTAAAACAGTTAAAAAAGCCTCAATTTTGTCTTCATTGATAAATCCTTGGGAAATTAATTCTCCTAACATGAGGGTTTTTAAACTTTTGGCGCTAAAATCCTCTATGCTTAAAAGGGTTTCTTTATCTAGTAGCTTTATAGTGAGGGCAAAAATGATCAGCCTTTCTAAGATTTCCTCTTGTCCAGGTACAGGATCTTCCTTTGTCCCAAGCACGCTTAATATAAGATCAACTTTCTGAGCATTTTCGATTTCACATTCATTGATATTTTTTAAAACATACAAAAGCGCTTGTCTTTTTTTTGCATCTTTAAATAACGGTTTTTTTGTGGAGGACTCTAATTCCATAAGAGTTTCTGGTGAGGCACCCCAAGATTGACATACGATTTTGGTAAAAAGGGGGGAAATGAATGCTGTTGTGAAGTGTTCAGGGAACCCTGCAGGCTTATGAATTTTTTTCCCATCAGCGGTTTCTTCAGAGGTAGAAATTTCTAAAAGTTTAGAAATCAAAAGCGTTCTAATTTCTCTATTATTATATTTTAGAATCCTATCTTTTAAAGGGTCTTGACCTTCGATTAAATTGAGTACTTTTTTTTGAAAAATAGGATCATTTCTTAAATCCTCATCAATTTTCAAAAAAACTTTGAGATTTAAATTGATACATTCGAGTAAGAAATCTGGATCAGAAGCATGCATAACTGTGTAAATCAAAGTCTTAGGATCTAAAACCACGGCTAATTTTGAAAGATCCCTATCATGTCTTGCATAGCTATAAGCAAATTTGATGGCTAAAGGATTTTGCAATACAGCTTTTTTGCAAAGGTCTAAATTACTACGCATGGTTTCAGTGCCATAACGAAGGCTTAATCCATTTTGAGTAACAGCTTTTTCAAGTACTGATTCGGTATTCTTAAGTTCGATATCTGCAAAGACTAATGATAATCCATTAGTTTCTACAGATTTAGTCACATAATCTAGATCAGCTTTTAAAAAGGTGGGTGTTGAAGATGTTAAAATCGGATGAGCTGTTTTATAAAGCGTTTGTGCATGAATGATTTTAGCTTTTGTCTCTAGGGCCTTGGGATTTTCTAAACTAGAGAGTTTTTCAACAAGTAATTTGCTTATTTCTAACCATTTTAGATTTTCACCTTCAAAAGCCTCAGATAATTCATCTAAAAATTGAATTGATAAAGCATTGTTTGGTGTGAGCTCTTGATTTAGAACTTTTAAGGCTACTTTTTCAGCAACTTGCTGAATTTTAAATATTTTTTCTTCGGGATCAAAAGCAATAGGCTTCCCGTTAAT
>CAIPRZ010000067.1 GCA_903867585.1 uncultured Chlamydiae bacterium | reverse complement strand
GTTTTTCATTATGTTTTCATTTGTAAAAGAAAATTTTCTTAAAATTAAATCAGCCCTGACCTCGACCTCTAAATTATTTTCCGGGGGGCTATTTCAGCTTTTTAATAAACCCTGGTCTGGGGAGTCCTTAGAAGAGCTTGAAGCCCTTTTATATAAAACCGATATGGGTTCTGCTTTGGTAGAAAAAGCTTTAGAGGTTATTAAAAATAATCCCCCGCCAGAAAATATTTCCGATGTTGAAAATCATCTCATTGAGTTTGGTCAAAAGGTTCTTAAAAATTCTTCCCCATTTTCTCTGAAGCTAAATCACAAACCTACCGTTATTTTAGTTGTGGGGACCAATGGATCGGGTAAAACAACCTTTTGTGCCAAGCTTGCCCATAAATTAAAAAAAGAGGGTAAAACGGTATTGCTTGGGGCTGCTGATACTTTTAGAGCTGCCGCTATTTTACAGCTTGAACATTTTGCCACAAAACTTGAGATCCCCTTAGTAAAACATGCTCCTCATGCAGATCCTGCTGCTGTTTGCTTTGATGCGATTCAATCCGCTGTTGCCAAAAATATTGATGTGGTCATTTTAGACTCGGCAGGACGCTTAGAAAATAAGCTTCAATTAATGCATGAGCTAAAAAAAGTGCATCAAAGCTGCCATAAATCCCTTTCTGGGGCTCCTCACTATACTTTATTGAATCTAGATGCAAGTCTTGGACAAAGCGCTCTTATACAAGCTAAAGCCTTCCACGAAGCCACCCCGTTATCAGGGGTTATTTTATCTAAATTTGATGGATCGGCCAAAGGGGGAGTTTTGCTATCCTTATCCTACAACATGAAACTACCTCTTGCATTTTTAGGAACAGGTGAAAGTCTTGAAGATATTGCAGAGTTTGAACCAAACTGCTATTTAGACGCTTTATTTAAAACCCCTTCCTAAAATGGCACAAACTTTTCAAGATATTGCTCGCTTAACAGCTTTATTTCTTTCACAAAAAGAGGATAGAGAAACTGTTTTAGTTAAAAAAACCTTGAAAACTGAGCCCTTTTTAAAAGATCTCCCTTCGCCTAAAAAATCTACTCAAAAAGCGCCCCTCATACAGGTAAAAGCTCAAGAAAAAGCTCCTGAAATAATTCTTAAGGAAGAACCAGCTGCCAAGATTGTGCCACCCCAAAGCGTTTCCCTGTTTTCAAGACTTTCTAATAAAGTTAAAAAAGGGTGTCCAGATTTAAGGCTAAAAGAGGCTCTAGATATCAAACCGGCCACAATTCCTGACTGCGATATCTTATTTTTGACAAATGCTATCTTAGAAGATGTTTATCAATCGCTTGTAAAAGCGGTGGACTCCCATTTTGGCGTGATCGAAACAGTGATCTTTGAAAATGGACTTATTGACGATTTAAACATAAGAAATTTTAAACTTATTTTGGCAGCTCCTTCGGTTAGAACTATTAAAAGCTTTACAAACCTTGTAAAGTTTTCACAAGGTAAGCAACAAGGCTTTATCGGATCCTCTCCTGTCTTATTTTTAGAAACAGCACAAAATTTAAATCAAAACCCCTCAAATAAACATCTGTTATGGCAGAAGATCAAAACAATTCTTGCTTAATCGCAGAGGTCATTATAGATCAAAACATCCCTCTTGTTTTGAGCTATGAGGTTCCAATAGAGCTTCAAGATAAAATACACATCGGATGCCGCTGTCAAATTCCTTTTCGCTCTAAAACCTTAAAAGGTTTTGTTTTTTCTTTAGGTGTTCAGACGCCTACACAAAAATTAAAAAGACTTCTTGCGATTTCTGATGAGGTCTCTATATCAGTTAAACTTTTAGAATTAGCTCTTTGGATGTCCCGCTATTATGTGACCCCTTTACCAAGAGTCCTCCACTTTTTTGTGCCTAAAATTTTAAAAAATAAAGATCTTGATCCCATTTTTACGCAGGGCGAATTAATTCAAATTCATGAACAAGATATTTTTGAGTATCTTAAAACCCATCATCCTCGTAAAAAAAAACTATTGGGCTTTGTCAAAGAGGCTTTAGATGAGAAAAAGAATCTAGCCTTAAAAGAGATCAAAAAAAAACTAGGCTCTCTAATATATGAAGAGTTTATCTCTAAAGGGTTTATTAATTTTACTAAAAAAAGCCACCTTTTAGACTTTGAATCACTGCCAACTGTTAAAAAAACTCTCACACACGATCAAGAGCATGTCGCTTCTAATCTTAAAAAAGCTCTTGAGGAAAAAAGAGAATCCATACACCTACTCTACGGCGTTTGTGGCTCGGGGAAAACAGAGGTTTATTGTGAAGCGATTGAAAAAGCGATAAGTCTTGGACTTGGGATTATTTATCTGGTGCCAGAAGTATCTTTAGCTCCTCAAACTCTCATGCGGCTCAAAAAACGGTTTAATGTTCCTATGGCCCTTCTGCATCACAAAGTGTCTGATGGGATTAAAAAGCAGGATTGGGAAGCGCTTCATGCTGGCCAAATTACTTTTGTTGTCGGAGCAAGATCGGCTATTTTTGCCCCCGTTAAAAACCTTGGCCTTGTCATTATCGATGAAGAGCATGAGGGGGCTTATAAACAGGAAGGGATGCCCACCTATCATACTAAAGATGTTGCCATCATGCGCGCTCGTATTGAAAAAGCGATGGTTATCCTGGGCTCTGCGACCCCCTCACTTGAAAGTTACTATCAAAGCCTTCAAGGTAAAATTACGCTGCACACGCTTAAATCAAGACCGCATACTTTTAGTATGCCTGAAATTCATTTAGCTTCTTTGGGTACCGATTTTCAAAAAGCGCAAGGTCTCCATCTTTTTGCAGAACCTACCCTAAAAGCCATCGAAGATAATTTTAAAAGGGGTGAACAAACCCTCATTTTTATTAATAGACGCGGCTACAACGCCCTCCAGCAATGCTCCGCGTGCGCAGAAGCTATAAAATGCCATAGCTGCTCTATGGCTATGACTTATCATAAAAACCAAGCCCTCCTTGTGTGCCATTTTTGCGGATTTTCACAAACACCCCCACAAACTTGTCCCCACTGCTCTGAATCCACTCTTCAATTCAAAGGAATAGGGACCCAGCTTGTAGAAGAAAGGCTTCAATATTTCTTAAAAAATGCCAAAATCCTCCGTGTTGATAAAGACACCACTAAAGCTAAAGGATCCATTGATAATTATTTTGAAACCTTTAGCTCAGGAAAAGCTGATATTCTTATTGGTACGCAGATGATTGCTAAGGGTCTTGATTTTTCCCATTTAACACTAGCTATTATCCTAAATATCGATGGAGCTTTTAATCGACCCGATTTTAGAGCGCATGAAGAGGCTTTTCAACTTATGACCCAAGTAGCAGGAAGAGCTGGTAGATCGTTTCTTAAAGGACAAGTATTTATTCAAACCCTAAACACCGACCACCCTTTATGTCTGAAAGCTCAAAGCGGCGATTATGAAAGTTTTTATGAATCAGAAATCAAAGAGAGACAAGAATATAGCTATCCCCCTTTTTCAAGGTTGGTCCGGTTTTTATTTTCTGATAGTGATAAAAATCGACTCCTAGAATACGGAATGAATTTTAGACAAAAGCTTTGCTCTTTACTACCTTCTAATTATCACATTCAACCCCTTTTGCCTTGTGCTCATGAGATGATAGAATCTAACTTTCGTTATCATCTATTAATAAAAGGAAAAGAGGCGGTAAAACTTTATCAATTAACTCAACAGATCGATAAGGAGCTTAAAATACCAGCAAGCTTAAAAAGAATCATCGATGTGGATCCGATATCTACTTATTTTTGAGAATAAGGGAATATTATTTGAGAATAGAGTCCATGATGATC
>CAIPRZ010000066.1 GCA_903867585.1 uncultured Chlamydiae bacterium | reverse complement strand
TTATTTTTCTTATATAAAAAAGTAATAATTAATTTCATTAATAACGTTTTCGTGTTAATTGATAATTAACAAAGAGCATTAATGAATCCTTCTAATTACTTACATGGATCTTTCAATCACACTATAAAGCCAACCCTTACAGGTAATGAAGAGGGCTTAGAGTTAAATGTTTTAAAAGATAAAACTTTAAATGTAGCTGTTCAAATTATCAAAAAAGAATCCGGCTTTTTTGGTTGGATCAAAGGAATAATAAGGAGTTTTAGCTATAAGCCGCTTACTGTGATTAATGAAACCACAGGCCAACAAACTAGAGTCTTACTAAATGTGGCTGATGCAGTTAAAAAGTTTTCTAAACTGGGATTTGAGCCGGGTCGAGTAAAACAGGCCATTGCTGATGATAGCCTTTTTAATCTCATAAAAGAGCAAAAAGTCGATGATATTTTTACTTTTTTTTACGGAACGATAAGCAAAAAAGATCTTAATGAGGCCGTTGATTGGATAAATGAGCATCCTAGGCAAGATCCAAGTACTTTTAATCCTCAAAACCCGATAAGAATATTACTAAAGGATGGACTTTTTTATTTAAGTATACATGGGTATGAATTGGCCCTAGACGATACACTAGCTAAAGTAAATCATACTGTCTATGAAGCCCCAGGTTTTAATAAGGGATTTATTTCTGGCATAAGTCATCTTTTTCAGTCAAAAGTTGGGCAAATTCAAGAGTATAGCGCTAAAATAAAAACCCCTGAAATTTTTAATGGGCTTCAAAAAGAGGTAACAATCCTTTCGTCAAATAAAGCCATGCTACATACCGGTAAATCCCTTGGAGAAGGTAGCTATAAAAAAGTGGCTTTAGCTGTCGAGGCTTTTTCAAACAAACATTTTGCTACTTATGATGTTGAATTTGAAGATGATTTGTCGATGCAAGAGGTTAGGGATTTAAAAAGTTTTAAGGGAATTAAAGGAATCGTTCAAATTCATGATTCAGCGACTTTTGAGGATCAAGGATTTTTAAAAGTAAGAGTATTTACAAAATTTTATGATAAAGGATCTCTTTTAGATGTTCTTGAAAAAAAGCAATTATCTAAAGATCAAAAATTAAAAGTAGCTAAACAATTATTAAAGGGGCTGCAAAATCTTCATCATGTAGGGCTTATTCATAGAGATTTAAAGCCTGCTAATATTTTGGTAAAAACAAGCAAGAAACAGGAATTAAAAGCTGTAATTAGTGATTTAGGCGTTCTTACAAAAATGCAAGATCTGGAAAAAAGAAAAGAGCATCTAACAACAAGTTGGTATACCTCTCCTGAATATGCTCAAGCCCAAATAAATCAAAATGAAGGTGCTAAAATTCTTGCTAATACGCCTTCTTTAGATGTTTGGTCGATGGGAGTCATTTTATATGAGCTATTTCACGGTGAGGATCCGATCTGGTTGCAAAATTTAACCGGTGATGAGCAGGCTGTCTTTAGAAAAATTGCTGCGATAAGTTTTCCTGTGGTTTTTCCAAATCCGTTACCGATTAATAGATTGCTTTCTCAAATGCTATGCCCAAATGCTTCCAGAATCAATATTGATGAGGCCATTAGAATTTTAGAAACACTTACCTAATTTCCTAGAAAAAAGCCTACTTTTTATCTATAAAAGAGTGATGAAGTCTGTAAAATGCCAAATTAGCTTAGAAAAATCACCCACCTGTTGTTCTCCCATTAAATTTCGTGTTTATATCGGTCATATTGGAGAGCATTCTATAAATATTGCGATTAGAAATTTAACAAAAACAGAACTGGCTTCTGGCTTTGGCTGTTTGGCCCGAAGATTTTGGGTAAAAATGAGAATTTTAGATCAGCGATCGGGTTGTGAAACCCTGGTAGCTTTTAATATCAATAGCATTTCCAAAAAACTCTCTTTAGCCGGAATCGGACCACACAAGATTCAAGACTGTTTGGAAAAACAAGATTTAAGTTCATTACCGTTGCATTTACACCAAGAGCAGAGCCTTGAAAGGGTCTCTTTCGCAGTCTTGTTTAGTCATGGACCTCTTGTCATTTAAGAACCTCTTTCTTGAGGCTTAAATACTTTTTTAGGGATTAAGGATTTAAATAAGAATCAATAGGACGCAAAGAGCCAAAGGCTCTAAAAAAGGCTTGGGAAATTTTTTCTTGATCGCTTGGGCTTTCTAAAGTGAATGTGAAAACATTAACTTTTGATGGGTGCATGCCTAACTTTTTATAAAAATTAAGGCTTGTCGGTGCTGAATGAAGCCAAAGATGAGAAAGCCCAGCTTTTTGGGCAGTTTTAAAAATAGCGCTGATTAGAAGAACCCCGCCGCCATGTAGAGGATAGGGGTGTGGTTTAATCTTCCATCGAATATTCCAAGGTGCACATAGGAGCTGATTAATATCTAAAACTTTTGGACTACAAGGCTCTGGTGAGCGGCAGCAGGCAAGGCCCTGAATCATCTTAAAATTATCAAAGGCTATAAAAATGATTAGAGGTTCCTTTTTTTTATAGCGGCCTACGTCTTTTTGAAAAAGACGAAGGACAACAGAAAAATCAGAAGCCAAATCTTTTGTAGCAATATCTGCTGAATTTATAGAAATATAGTATTTTAAATAACGCTTCCACAATCTTAAAGTTTCAACAACCTGGGGAAGATCTTTATCTTCCATCGTCAGCACAGAAGAAAAAAAATGGGGGTAGGGTGCTATAGAGCTTAAGGCTGACGAGGTCATTTTATTTTACAAATTAGTTATGTTTTAATGTTGAAATCAGATGACTTATCCAGGCCTGAATAGAGGGTTGTCTTTGTGCTAAATAATTTTGAAAAGACTCAAATAAAGAATGAATACGATCTTGAGACAAAGAGCGTGTAGCTGCAAAGTCTTGGGGATATTCAGATACTGGAATAGCATCAATACATTCAGCAAGATGTAAAATCTTTTTTTGACCAGAAGAGAGGTGGGTTATTTCCTCACCGTGGGGATAAAAAGTTCCAATCTCTTTTAAGCAGGTTAAAAATACATGTTTTTTCATATTTTCGTTTACAGCTACTGTCTGATTAGCCCTTGAAAGGGGAATCATAGCACTCAAGAAAATAGCTTTTAATAAAAAAGGGAGCCCTTTTTGTTTTTCGATAATGGGTAGCTTTGGGGTCGTTTTGTGATCAATTTTTAATGTCATAAAAAACTTTTAATTTAGTTAATCATGCAATTATCGCAAATTTAATATTAATTAATAATAGTCAATCTGCTTCTTAATTAAATTTTAACGCAAAGCGAAATTTTAGCTCCCTTCTGTTAGAAATTAGGAGAATAGATAGATCTGCTTTTTGTTAAGCTTGACCCAATTAAAATTTAAGTTTTAAATAGTAAAAATTTTATGTTAAATGGGGTTTTTTCTATGAATTCTTTATGTCGGGTCTTAGTGGGGCTTTGTGCCTATTCTGGTTTACAAGCAGCTGTGATTGATCTTAATAAAATCGAGCAAAAAAAACAGCAGCTCCAATCTTTTATTACTAAAAAAAAAGAGCAAGTTAAAAATATAAAGAAAAAAAAAGATCAATTACTTGAGCGATTTAGCCGTTCCTCTTTTTTAGAGGATAAAGAGGCTTATAACTATTTAGAATCACTTTTATACGCTTGCCAGTCAGGATCTATCGAGGCGCTTAATTTGGCCTGTGAGCTTTTTGACACAAACAACATCTCTCATATTGAAGAAGCCATACTTACAGTATTAGATGAGCTTGGAAGTCAGGATCAAGACTCTCTTCAAATTTCTTTGTGTACTAAATATATCGGTGATGATGGGATGGAATATGATGATGGTAAAGAAGAAGATACCACTATCATGACCTCTTTTTACAATATCCCCATTCACCAATGGGAAAAAAAGGTGATTGAAAAAATCATATCTTCCATGGGTGAAAAAAGCTTAGCTCAGCTTTTATTAGATAAAAAAGAGATGGAAAAGCGGGGAGATCAAATACGCCACGTGCATCCCTTGAGATTTTTATCCACAGTCTTTAATGATCCCTATTTGAAAATGTGTATGCAGCAATTTAAAGGTAACTATTTTAAATGGACTAATTTCATCGACGGTTATAGTCAAAGGATGAGAGAAGAGGCGGCAAGAAATAACCTGTTAATTCATCTTGAAGGATTTTGTGAATATCTTAATGTTGACTATGAAAAAGTTGTAGAAATAGTAAAAAAAGAAAACTATGAAGAATTAGTTAGCTATCTTATACAAGTATAATTGACGAATAGTTCCCCTTGTTGTTATTAAACAATTAAAGGGGAGCTTTTAATGCCAGATAAATTTTCTTATTTATCTTTTAATTCCTATAAAAACTATTTTCTTCAAAATATACAGTTTTATTTTATTATTTCTGTTTTAGTTTTTAGCATTCACTCTCTCCATATTGGCCTGTATTTCACCCCATTTACAGCTCTTTGGTCGAAACTCATGTTATGTGCCTTTATAGAGTCGTTCTTTGAGGCGATGATACTTTGTTCGATTGGTACAATCGTTAATCGATTTAAAATCTTATCGGTTTTATTGATTGTCACTTCTTCCTTTTTTCCAGTTATTCATTTAATAGATTTTATTTTGGAAAGAGTTTTCAATTTAGGATTTTGGCATACCTTAATCAGTTTTTTTTCAGAAAGTCCGGCTAATATGCTGGAGTTACTTCTTGCTACCAATTTCCCTTTATGGGCCTGGGGACTTGGTTTTGTGGTTTTGGGAGGCCTTTGTGTTTTGTTTATAAGCCTTTATAAAATCTTAGA
>CAIPRZ010000065.1 GCA_903867585.1 uncultured Chlamydiae bacterium | reverse complement strand
TCTTCCTGTATCAAATTGGATTAGTTTACCTTCTATCCATCCAAAGTTGGTTAAAAGATCGGGATCGGAATCACCAATTCCTTTTTCTTGCCGTAACAAAATCAGGTTAAAATATTGGTCAATCAAGCTTTTTAATTGATCTTCTCTTAGGTGTTCAATAACAGATTCCACTGTCGGAATATAAGGCTGAATAAGAAAGGTGGCTTTTTTGAGTTTATGAGCTAATCCTAGAGGATCGATAATAGTGAGGGGTTTAATAAGCTCTTTTTTCTGTAAATAATGAGGACAAGTATGATTTGCGATGTCTTGAGAGGCGATTTCAAAGCTTTCCCATAAATCCATCATTTTTTGATGAGATCCCTTGATTTTTGATTGAATAAAAGGGTGGGGTATAAATGAAAAAAAACGGATGAATAATTTTGGTAAGAGATGATCATATCTAACAAATTTGAGAACTGTTTTTTTATCTTCAGAAAGAAAAACAAAACTCTGAGCTCCTTTATCTAAGAAATAAAATTTTTGGGATTCAAGACTTTTGAAAGCCTCTGGAAGGGCCTCTTTACCTTTTTCTAATGTGTAGTTGATGGCGCTAATTCTGAAGCTTTTAGTGAATTTTTTATAAATAAAATTAGTAGAAGAAAAAAGGAAAAAAAATAAAAAAAGGGCAGTCAAGGCCTTTATATAACGCCACATGAAAAAGATCTTAACTTTTTACAAGTTAAAGATTCTAGCGAATTGTGATAGTCCTTGATGGGCTTGTAAAGGGCTTATTAATAGCCTTGCCGGAACGATCGATAAGCTCAAGCTTAATTGTATGGGACCCTTTTGATAAGCCATGCATATAATAAGGTAATGAATTTGTGAGCTCTTCCATCATCTTACCATCAATAATCAGTCTGACTTTATAGCCATCTTTAGATAGCGAACAGTTATGAGTTAGAAAATCAAGTAGAACTGGCTGGGAAGAGCTAAATACTCCTTGAGGCTCATTATAGGTTATCATGGGATCTTTAATATTAATTTTACTGATTCCAGATTTTTTGAAGCAAAAAGTGGAGGCATTGAAGCAGCCATCACCACGGACAGCTTCTCCATAGGAATAGGCCGGGTAAACGCGAATAAGATGATCGCCTTGTTTAATATTACTTTTGATCTTGGTTTCAACTGATTGTCTAAAATAGGCATCATGATTATCAAAAGCATCAGTTGGGGCATTGTCTTCATTTAGAAGGATATAAGGATTGTCATCGACAACAACTCTGATAGTTTGTCCTTTATTGCAAGCTCTTATCTCTTTTCTTCTTTGGATTTCTGTTTCAATACCTAAGGGATAACCTTCGACACGAACTTGAACTAAAATAGGAAGAGAATTTTTAAGTTCATCATCTTCAGGATATTGGATTGTTAGTTCCACATAACCAGGTTCTGGAGTGAGTTCTACTGGAACTAAACGAAAAGATTTCGATGAGTCTGTAAAATTAGCAAAGATAAATAAAAATAATGAAGGTAATAACGAATTAAACATAAATCCTCTTTTATTTAATTACTATTTAAATTGTTTTTATTTGTCTATAATAAAATAAATTCATTTTTATTTTGATTATTATTCAATTTGAAACAATAATTAAATTAATAAGGGTGTTAATGAAGAATCTTCAAGTATTAGATGCGGTCGAAACTCTTTCACAACTTTCCCAGGCGACGGATAAATCACATCCTGAGCTTTTGCCTCAACCTGAACGCATCAAAAAGGCTTTTTCTACGATAAATCAATATTTATCAGGTCTTTATGAATCTGATCAGATGCTTCTTAAAAATCATGATTATCTAGCTTCCTTAAAAGCTGTGATGGTGATTGCAGAAGAGGCTTACGACAAGCTTGATTTAGTTTCTAAGATCTTTTCGACCGCAAAATCCAATCTTGGAGAATCTGAATTCACTCATCTTTATGATTTTTATCTCAAAAAGATAAATTATAAAGTCGAACATGTAGCAGGTGAAATGTTTCGCCATGCTGAAGCTGAAAAAAACAACGCGTTAAGCGACACCCACGGTCTTAAAAATTTGGAGGTGATACGTAAAGACACCGATTACGAGCTTTTTTATGTAAAAGACGAAGATGGCCTCAATCATTTTTCTAAAAATCTTCTAAGACATACCCAGCTTCTTGGAACTTTTGATGAGCTATTTTTGTTTTTTCAAGGAGATGATCCTTTTGTTAAACTCAAATTTATTGAAGATAGGGTAAAGCAAAAAAGAGCTCTTGAAATACGACAAGATTTAGCTCCTCGAATCGATTATTTTTTAAAGGAATCTTTTCGATTTAAGAAACAGGTTTTTATAGGTCAAAGTTGTCAGATGCTAATTTCATTATTTTTAGCCTCTTATCCTTCATTAGCTCTACAAAATGATCCTTTTAAAGCCTGTTACGAGTATTTTAATGATTTTATGGGATTCTTGAGCTCCCTTATTTTAAAAGCTGAATTTTTTAAAACCTCATCTACCAAAGAGCTTATTTCGGATAAAGGGGTGATCGCATCGCAGCGCTTTATTGCAGGTGTGATAAAGTCGTTATTTACCACAAAAAATGAAATTAAATATTTAGCTGAGCATCTTTATCAATTTATACCCCGTCCCAAAATTGAAAGTTTTAGCCCTATAAGTTTTTTTGATAAGCTTTTGGAATTTGATCAATCTTTGAGAAAGTTTCTTTCAAATTTTCCCTCAGGCCCATTGATGAAAGCGCTTGATTTTATTAAAGAGGAGCAAAAACCGACCTCTTTTGATCCTATGAGGACCTATCTTCCCCAAAATCTTTTAAATCTTTCTCATAATGAAAAAACTACTACTGTTATTCTAACCCCATCACCTACAGTACAATCAGATGTGATAAGCTGCGATATCGATCCGATCTTTCATGTTTTTCTACAGCAGCTAGAAGGGCAATCAACACTTATGATTAACCTCGAAGACCCACACCATATTTATAGTAAAGCTCGGGTCCGTGCGGTTTTATCATTAGAAAAGCCTGATCTTCTCTGTTCTGTAATTCCCCGTTTAGGTCTTTTATATTCCCAAGCAGATATTTACTCTTTTATCAATGAGACCGAGGAATTTAAAAAAGTCATATTTAGTCAATTTGAAGAAGAAGAAGGCTTTAATTATTCAGAGTCAAAACTTTATAAAAAAGATATGACACCGATTTTTAATATGGTTTTAGCAGTTTTTTTTGATAATAAAAAAAGTTTAGAACTAAGAGAAAGACTTGTTTTTATCGAACTTATGCAGTTATTTATGGCAGTTTCTCTAATTGATAAATATCAAGTCGATAATCTTATTATTATGTGTAAAGATGGGCTTGATAATTCTAATGTGATGGGATTATCCCTTTACGCCCTTGTTCAGCTGATCAACAATAATCAACTTCTTGATAAATTCAATCTAGATTTATTCATATCTGAGCTTTATGGGCCTGCTATGACAGTACGTGATAGACCGGTTTTAGAAGATAGTTTTGTGAGAATGGCAGGGGCTTTAAGCTTGTTACAAGCAAAACTATTAAAAGAACCATCAAACCGGAAAAAAATCCTTGAAGCGGTTCCTATTCTTAAAGAGCTTAAACTAAGAAATTCTTAATTGAGATCTAGACGAGTTGGGAAGCTAGCAAGGGCTTGGAATTTACCACCAAGAGTTTTCAAGATCAAATGCCACTGATCTTCAATCGGTTTTAGAAAAACTTTCTTAGCCTCATTGCCCGCTTCGATCCAAAGGCCTTTAGCGATCTCTTTTTCAAGTTGATTAGGGCCCCATCCAGAATATCCAAAAATTAAACGCATATTATGGGTGGAATCGTCAGGGTCAAGAGGGAGGAGGCTTCCTAAATAGACATCATCATTGAGGATAACTGATTCTTCTTTGAGTTTGGGATTATTATGTAACATAAAGGCTTCATCAGGATGGATTGGGCCTCCAAGAAGGGTCATAATTTGATGATCTTCTAATTTTTCAATCGCGGTTTTTTCTTCATCAGTTTGGGTAGGAAGCGGTTTATTAATCATAACTCCAATAGTCCCTTCCTGTGAATGTTCACAGATCAAGATCACGCTTTTGGCGTAAAGACCCCCAGCGATTTCAGGAGAGGCAATAATTAATGTACCGATATTGACCATTCTACTTAGCCTCTAAGTTAGCTGTTAAATTACGAATATTTTCAAGGAGGGTTTTAGTTCTATCTTGAAGCTCTAAAAAAACTTTTGTGAAATTTTCTTTTTCTTTGGGGTCATTGTCGATATGGCTAGAAAGCGTTTCCAGTCTTGCCATGGCCGTGTTAATCTGATTGATTTCAGACGCTAGTACTGAAGCAATCGCTTGAGGCGATTTGGCAGAGGCGGCTTGATTCATCCGTTGAGAGCGCAAGCGTTGCCATCCCCGATTAGTATGAAATAGGAGACCGTAATGATTGACATCATCCATAAGAGTATCCACTTTCGATAAAAGGGTTTGCAAATGGAAAAAAGGGCCATCTTCATCAAGCAATCTTCCAATGGAGCCTTGGCCATCAGAGAGTTTTTGTGAAATAGTGGATAAATGGTCCATAGTTTTAGCTGTTTTATCAAAGAAGGCCGATTTTTCAAGTTTTTCAAGGGCATAATCGACCTTATTCATCGTAGAGCCAAAGTTTTGAATAGCTTTTCCAGTATCATGTCCAAAGTTTTGCATCCAAATATTAGCTTCAGTAAGGGTGTTTTGTAATTGCTGAGATACCACACTCATTTCATTGAAAGCATTTTCCAAAGGATCTAAGGCATCTGCATATAAAATGGTATCATTGACAAGAAGGGGAGTTTGACCTTTTGGAGCTGCACGTGGGATGATGGCAATTGATTTATCACCAAGTAGTCCGGCTGTTTGAATACAAATAAGATCATAATTATAAACATCCACCGAGGAATCTACTTTAAGTTTTAGGTCATAGAAATAAAGACGCCCTAGGTTATCGGTTTTTTCTTCTCTGCCATTTTTATTTTGGTGGATTTCCATTACCTCACCGACAGGTCTTCCTCCGTAAACAACCCGAGTACCAACATAAATTTTAGAGATGTTAGAAAATCTTACAGTAAGGTTTTTTTTACCATCCCCTACTTCAGGTTCTAAAAATAAAATGACTGCCACGACAAGACAGCAGGAGGCGATAACAAAAATACCTGTAAGCATATTTCTATGTTGTTCATTCATGCCAAATCACCTCTTTTAATAATCGTGGGTCTTGATCCAGGGTTTTTTTAAAAAATTCAATAATAGGATGCTGTTGTTTTAAAAATTCTTCAGGCTCTGAAAGGAAGGATAGTCTTCCTTCATTATGTAGCGCTAAATAATCACCGACAACAAGAGCTGAAATTAAATCATGCGTTACTACCACACTTGTAGCCTGCAGCTCTTTTTGTGTTTTACGAATTAATTGATTTATTTGCATAGCAGTTATTGGATCAAGACCTGTGGTGGGCTCATCATAGAGAAGGAGCTTTGGTCTATAAACAATAAGTCTTGCTAAAGCGGCCCTTTTACGCATACCGCCTGATAATTCAGATGGATTCTTTTTTTCAATACCAGAAAGACCTACCATCGCTAAAGCCTCTTTAACCTTCGTATCAATATAGGATTTGGGATAGGGCTTATTAGTTTCTGGATTGAGATGTTGGTTTAAGTAGAAAGAGACATTTTCTTCAATATTCATCGAATCAAAAAGGGCGCCTCCTTGAAAAAGCATGCCCATCGATAACCTGGCTTTTTGAAGATCTTTTGGTTTTAGTTTTGTAATATCTATTCCATCTATAAGAATTTCTCCGCTATCTGGAAAAGTAAGGCCCATGATGTGTTTAAGAAGTACGCTTTTTCCGACCCCAGATCTTCCTAAAATAACAAGAGTTTTTCCTTTAGGAATTGTAGCGCTTAAGCCTTTTAAAACGCTTTGTTCCCCAAAACTTTTATAAACTTCTGTAATCTCAATCATAAAAGCCTCACAAAAGTTCTATATAAAAGATTAAGTCCCATGGTCATGAAAAAGTTAGACAGTAATATACAACAGTAACAAACCACCACAGAATTGGTAGTGGATCTACCTACACCAGCAGCTCCTCCAATGGTATGAAGACCTTTGAAGCAACTGACACTCATAATAAAAAAGCCAAAAACAAAGGCTTT
>CAIPRZ010000064.1 GCA_903867585.1 uncultured Chlamydiae bacterium | reverse complement strand
TAGCAAGTCTTAACGCTAATTTAAATGATCGCCCTCATATCACATTAACAGCAAACGCCTCTATTCTAAAACCTGCTGATGAGCTCCAGCTAAAAATTGGTGTAGTTTCATTAGCAGAAACAGCAGAAGCAGCCCTTAGTGACAATACATTAAAAATGAAACAGATCTTAGAAAACCTAAACCACATTGGTTTTGATACTGATGAATATGAGACTCATCAGTTTTCGATACGACCCAATTATACCCCATACCCTACCCATCCCCCGCAGAATTGGAAGGCTGAAATAATAGGCTATGAAGTCACTAACTCTATTTTATTACACACACAAAAGCTTGAACTTATTGGCCAAGTTATCGATGTAATCACAAAATCTGGAGCTAATTCGATTTCTGATATTAAATTTGGTTTAAAAAATCCTCAACAATACAAATCTGAAGTTTTATCTCTTGCTGGACAAAATGCTATAAAAGAAGCTGAAATCATCGCAAAAGCCACAGGCGTACAATTGATCAGAATACTATCAATTCAATTAAATCAAATGAGAGTCCATTCCCCTCAACTTCAGCTTGCTTGTTTTGCAAAATCTTCTGGAGCAGATAATGCTGCCCCCATCGAAGCAGGAGATTTATCCTTAGAAGCGAGTATTACATTAATTTATGAAATACAGTAAAACCTGCGCTTTTTGATAAAAAAAAATTTATTATAATATTTAAATTTTTTTAATGCTTCTTATGTACTCCTTTTAAGTTGGCGAAAAAAGAGATAAAAACCTACACTTTTGCCAGAATTATTCTTCTGGAAAGATGGCTGAGTGGTCGAAGGCACGTCCCTGCTAAGGACGCGTACCCTTAATTGGGTACCGAGGGTTCGAATCCCTCTCTTTCCTACCTAAAGCCTTGAATTAATACTTCAAGGCTTTTTCTTTTTTGTGTTATGGATGATCTTGAACATCACGAAGGATCAATATGAGTGTTTCTCCCCTACATAACGCCCCTCAATCTAAAGAATCTGAGATGATGGTTCTAGGTTGTATGCTTTCTAACGTCAATGCTCTCAATATCGGCGCTGATAGTTTGAATCCGTTAGACTTTTATTTTCCTGAACATCGGATGATCTTTGAAATTTTACAAAGCGCCTATCGGCAAGATAAACCTTCAGATCTTTTACTAACATCAGAAGAATTAAAACGGCAAGATAAGCTCCAAGCCATTGGAGGTATCGCCTATCTCAATACTTTAATTGGTTATGCTGGAACATCGGCTTATATTGAAGAATATTGTGAAGTGATCAAGTCTAAAGCGGTTTTACGCCGCATGATTTCTACCTGTAAAGAGATTGAAAAAGTAGCTCTTGAAGAGCCTGATGATGTTTATGTCAGTTTAGATGAAGCTCAAGCTAAATTTTTTGCCATTTCACAAACAGCCGCTTCCACAACCTGGCAACATATAAAAGACATTTTATCTGGAAATAAATCGGTCCTCAAAATTCCTTTTCTTAAAGAACTTCAAGAAAAACAGGAAAAGTTTAAAATTCATGGAAAAGAAGAGCTAGCCCTTGAAGGGTTGCCTTCTCTTTTTTTGGATTTAGACAAATTGATCGGAGGTCTTGGAAAATCTAATTTATTTATTCTTGCAGCTCGTCCTGCCATGGGAAAAACAGCTCTTGCTTTAAATATTGCTGAAAACATCTGTTTCAAACTCAATCTCCCCGTCGGAATCTTTTCTTTAGAAATGACCGCTGATCAACTTGTTCATCGCTTAATTTGCTCTCAATCTGAAATAGAATCTGCCAAAATTAAGCAGGGCTCTTTAACAGGACATGAGTATCAAAAAGTGGTAGGGGCTGTTCATCAAATGCAAAAAGGACAGATGGTAATCGATGACCATCCTGGACTTAAAATCTCTGATATTCGGGTTCGGGCACGCAGAATGAAAGAGGCTCATAAAATTGAAATCCTTATCATCGACTACCTCCAATTGATTTCAGGAACCACCTCTAAAAGCTCTGGGGATAATAGACAAAATGAGATCTCAGAAATCTCAAGACTTTTAAAAACACTGGCAAGGGAACTTGATATTCCCATCATCTGTTTGTCTCAACTGTCCCGTAAAGTTGAAGAAAGACCTGGTCATCGTCCAATGATGAGCGATCTTAGAGAAAGTGGATCCATCGAGCAAGATGCTGACTGTGTTATGTTTTTACTCAGAAGAGAATACTACGACCCCTATGATAAACCAGGGCAAGCAGAACTTATTGTGGCGAAAAACCGCCATGGCGGTGTGGGAACTGTTAATTTAACCTTCCGTAAAGAAATTACCCAGTTTGCTAACTATGTGGGTCCAGCTATTACCGATACTCCTACTAAAGGCTCCAAGCCAGATCCTTTCAGTGCCTTTTCCCCAAGATAAATAAAATATTTAATTACCTTTAGGCTTATTTCAAAAGACTTAAAGGTAATTAAATATTTAAATTAATTTTATCACTATGGCTTGTTTCTAGACGGTTTATTTTTCTTGTGGTAATCTTTAATCTGTCTAATCGCGTTTTGCGGCATTGGAGTAATAAGACATGTCATCTGTAAAAAAGAAAAGAAAGGCGAAAATCGCTAAGCATAAGCGTAAAAAACGCCGTAGAAGAGACCGACACAAGAAAAAATAAATTATGTGGACGTATCCAGAAACATTTGATGTGATTGTTATAGGAGCAGGTCATGCAGGCTGTGAGGCTTGTCATGCCTCTGCTGTTATGGGATCAAAAACGCTCTTACTGACGATGAGCCTGGATACCATCGGCAAAATGAGCTGTAATCCTGCCATCGGCGGTACAGCTAAAGGTCACATTGTCCGTGAAATTGACGCCTTAGGCGGTATCATGGGCAAGGTGGCTGATTCTTCAGCGATTCAATATAGAATGCTAAACGCTTCAAGAGGTCCGGCGGTATGGTCTCCTCGATCTCAGGCTGATAAATTAGTCTATCAAACGACCATGAAAAAAAAGCTTGAAAATACAGCTAATCTTTTCATCAAACAAGGCACTATAGAAAAAATTATTGTCGAAGAGGGCCAGCTAAAAGGGGTTTTAACGTTGGAAGGAATATTTTATTCCTCAAAGACTGTTATCATTTCATCTGGAACTTTTATGAAAGGTACCATCCATGTGGGATCCGTAAACTATCCTGGTGGAAGAGCTGGTGATCAGCCAAGTATAGGACTTTCTCAATCTCTTAGAGATTTAGGATTTGAGCTTGGTAGACTTAAAACTGGAACTCCTCCTCGAATTCATGCTCGCAGCGTCGACTTTTCTAAATTCGAAGCTCAATATGGGGATGAAGGGGTATTATTTTCATACGACGCTCCCGAAACAGACTCTTTAAGAAAAGTTCCCTGCTACATCGCTTACACCAATAGAGAAACTCAAAAAATTGTTTTAGATAACCTCTATAAATCTCCTCTTTATGCAGGATTAATTAAAGGTATCGGTCCAAGATACTGTCCTTCGATTGAAGATAAAATGGTCCGCTTTAAAGAAAAAGATCGCCACCAACTGTTCCTTGAACCGGAAGGGTTGGATACTGACGAAATCTATGTTAATGGTATTTCATCCTCTCTACCGTTCGACGTTCAAATGGCTATGCTTCACTCGATTGAAGGATTAGAAAAAGCCGAAATCATGCGTCCAGCCTATGCTATTGAATACGACTATGTGAAAAGTGGCCACCTTAAACCGACCTTAGAGACCTTTAATGTAGAAGGACTCTATCTTGCAGGACAAATCAATGGAACAACTGGTTATGAAGAAGCTGCCGGTCAGGGGCTTTTAGCTGGTATCAATGCTTCATTAAAAGTTCAAAATAAAGAGCCATTTACCCTGCACCGCTCTGAAGCCTATCTTGCTGTGATGATTGATGATCTTGTGACAAAACAGCTTGATGAACCTTATCGGATGTTTACCTCTCGGGCTGAATTTAGATTACTACTTCGCCAAGATAATGCTGATTTAAGACTTAGAAAGTACGGTTATCAATTGGGCCTTATAGATGAGAAGCAAAAAATTAGGCTCGATCTAAAAACAAATACTATCAATGAAACGCTTGAAAGTTTTAAGAAAACCTATCGCTCAATAGAAGGTAAAAGCGTCCAGCTTTATCAATGGCTTTCAAGACCGGAAAGCACTCTTTCTACCTTAAGGGCTTTATATCCGGATCTATTAAACTTCATCGATCTTGAAATCGATAAACAAATGGAAATCGAAGCTAAATATTCAGGCTACATAACACGCCAATCTCAAGAAGTGGGCCGTTTATCCAAAATTGAAAATGTTAAAATCCCCTCACTTCTTAATTACGATGAGGTCCATGGTTTATGCTCTGAAGCCCGTGAAAAGCTCAAAAAATTTACTCCTACCCATTTAGGACATGCTTCAAAAATTAATGGTGTATCCGCAGCTGATCTATCAATTCTCCTTTTACACATAGAAGCTCGACAATATTTAAGCACCTGCCCATGCTAATCACTAAGGTTCCTTTAAAAGTTATTACCCTTCATAACGTTTCTATCTTCGATCAACTAAAGATGGAAGAATATTTACTACGTGATACCACAGATAATTATTGTATCATTAATCAAGGCTCACCCCCCAGTATCGTCATGGGAATCTCTGGAGTTGTTGGGGATCTTGTTTATGAAGAAAAATTAGAAGAGGCCAAAATCCCACTGATTAAACGTTTTAGCGGTGGCGGGACTGTTGTTATTGATGAAAACACCTTATTCATAACCTTCATTTGTAATAGCAAAGAAACTCAAGTCCCCTGTTTCCCAGAGCCTATTTTTAAATTCTCAGAAGGTATTTATAAAAAAGTCTTTTGCGATCTCCCTTTCCAGCTCAAACAAAATGATTATATTTTTAATGATAAAAAATTTGGCGGTAACGCCCAGTACATAAAAAAAGATCGCTGGCTACACCACACAAGCTTTTTATGGGATTACGATCCTCGTCTCATGAATTTATTAAAACACCCTTCTAAAACCCCAGAGTATCGCGAAGGTCGCTCTCATACCGATTTTATCTGCACCCTTAAACCCTACTTTTCATCTAAAGAAGCTTTTCTAAACCATTTCGTCTCTATGCTTGACTCCTTTTTTCTTCTTGAACAGTTAGAAGAAGCGCCTCAAGGTTTTGAACCTTCACGATCAAGTACTCATTATATAAATTTAAATTTGCACTAAGAAAAAAAATTAAGTATCCTCTCTATCTTGTTCTAAACCAGGAAAGTATATGAATATATTTAAAGTGTGCGCTCTTTTATTTCCTCTCCTCTCTTTTTCACAAGAATTTCAGGAAAAATTTTTAGAAGATGATTGTTTTCTCAATAAGAATGTTTTTTTTCTTCATATCCCTAAAACAGCGGGAACTTCAACGATTCATTATTTTATTAAAAATATTGGGCTGAAGGGGCATCGTGTTAATTCTAAACAAAAAGGCAATTTCGATGTTTCCCCAAGATATCCTAATGATCCCTATATACTCCCGCAATTGGCTAAGCTTTTGAAACCCTCAAAATCTTATACCTTTTACTCCTCACATATTCCCTTTTTCTATTTAAAAAATTCTGCATCTAAAGCTCTTGTTTTTACAATCCTTAGAAATCCAGTAAAAAGACAAATTAGTATGGTTAAATACCATCATCTTATGGGAACGATAGATAAAATTGAGAATGTGGCCAAAAACGTACTAAAACTTTCATCTACATGTAATTTCCAAACCCTATACTTAAGCTCTCTTAATCCTTTTGATCCCGCAATAGCCATGCAAGATCATCTTGAAAGCGCTATGCATAATCTCCAATATAATTTGGAGTTCTTTGGGCTTACCGAATATTTACAAGATTCCTTAGATGAGCTCACAAAAAAAATGCACCTCTTTAATGGTCAAAAAGTTCCTCAAGATAATACAACCTATAATAAACCTAATCTTAATTTTTCCTTTGATGAAGAAAAACTTCGCCAAGAAAACTGGGCCGATATTGAGCTCTATACATTTGCTAAAGAGCTATTTTTACAAAGATTCCCTCACCTAAAACACTAAGAATTAACCCCGATTACTCTTTTTTGGGGTTTTTATTTTTTTATAAAAACAATTTAGGTATCTTTTCTATCTTTTTCTAAACCAGGAAGATATATGAGATCTTTTAAATTTATATCACTGTTACTGCCTCTAGTTTCTGTATTTGCAGAACCTGAAGAAAGCTTTTTTAATGAGAGCTTATTTCACAAAAATAAGAAGATCTATTTTCACCATATCCCTAAAACTGCTGGTATTTCTGCAATCGAACAT
>CAIPRZ010000063.1 GCA_903867585.1 uncultured Chlamydiae bacterium | reverse complement strand
CCCTTCTTGCACAATTAAAAAAAAATCTTAAAATGAGCTAAAACCCGCTTTATTAGGATGAACATGTCTGATGACCACGACTTTTCTGATCTCACGTCATTTAATGATCATACCCTTATTGATAAAAATAGAAGCTGGCTTAAAGAAAATATGCCAACAGCTTTTGTCCAATCAGTATCAGAGCCTTGGCAAACAGTCATTGCTAATCAATTGATATTACTTCCCGCTCACGACGGTCTTGATCATTTGATGAGCAAAAATGAAGCCTGCATCATTACAACACTAAAAGATTTTGATCTTCAAACCATCTGTAAAATTTATTCCCATTTTTTTATCGAATCATTTGAAAAGTTTATCTCTAAAACCCCCTATCAAAATACATCAACCCTTACCATCATTTTTTTAAAACTAAGTTCCACCATCCCTCATAAGGAATCTCTAGAGGCTTTAGATCATGTGGCGGTCAATGCAAGTTTCAAAGAGATAAGCCTTAGCTTTTCCACCCTTACACCGCATAGTATCCACAAAAGACTTTTTAAATTTTTAAAAGGGATTAAAAATTCTTTAGACCATCTCAAGTGCCATCTTACTCAGTATCACGATGGCTATTACATACAGCTGAGCTTTAAAGTGGATGAGATGATGAATGAAAACCATCTTGGTATTTTAAGATCTTATCTTCAATCAAGCTTTCAATTTGAACAGGTAGCTCTTGTTTTTGAAGCTGGCGTTTCCCTTGTAATTGATGCGCTTGGGGTTTTAAATCACCAAATTTTATGTCAGATTCAACCCGATCGCTTTTCTTTAAAAAATTTCGAAGAGACCTTTTTGAAATATCATGAGCTCATTCATGAAGCAACTTTGAAATTTCTTGATCATGTTAATCCCAAATCCCATTCTAAACATCTCGATCTTTCACAACTTGAAACAAAAGTTAAAAGTCTTGATACCGGCAACGCCTTAGATGATGAAAAACGTAAAATGATTCTAAGCCTTTATTTGACGCTATTAAAAGGGGTTCTAAAAACCAATTATTATGTCGCTGATAAAAAGGCCTTAAGCTTTAGACTAGACCCCTCCTTTTTGCGTCTTTTTAGCGATCTACATGAAAAATTCCCAGAGATCCCCTACGGGATTTTCTTTATCAAAGGAGAAGGATTTTTTGGTTTCCACATCCGGTTTAAAGATTTAAGCCGCGGTGGACTAAGAACGGTGTTATCACGCACTAAAGAACAAGCCCAAAGCGATGTATTAAGCGTTTTTTCAGAATGCTATGGCCTTAGTTTTACACAGCAAAGGAAAAATAAAGATATTCCAGAAGGGGGTGCTAAAGGGATTATCTTTGTCGATCTCCATAAACTCTTTGATGAGGAATCTGCAAAAAATCTTCAAAATAAAGAAAACTTTTTTACAAGCTATCGCAGTTTTTGCCAGATCCTTTCCCAAAAACGGTACATACTAGCTCTTCTTGATTTAGTAAATGCAGATGAAAGAGGCCATTTAAAAAATAAAGAGATCGTTGATTTTCTTAAAAAACCCGAACACCTATTTTTAGGTCCCGATGAAAATATGACAGATCCCATGATTACCTGGATTGCAGAAACCAGCCTTAAGAAAAATTACTCCACAAAAACAGCTTTTATTTCATCGAAACCACGCGCTGGGATCAACCACAAAACCTATGGGGTCACCTCTTATGGGGTCAATGCCTATATGGATGAGGCTTTAAAGTTTTTAAAAATCGACCCAACTAAACATCCATTTACGATCAAAATATCGGGCGGTCCTGACGGAGATGTGGCCGGGAACCAGATGATAAATCTTAAAAAATACTATCCTAATACGGCCAAGCTTGTGGCTGTAACTGATGTTTCAGGAACGATCTATGATCCTGAAGGGCTTGATTTAAACTTGATAGAAAAACTGTTTTTAGAATCTAAACCCATTCGATTCTATCCCCATAAAGCACTCCACCCAGGCGGCTATCTTCTTGATCTACAGACAAGAAAAAAAACTGATGATCTTGCTGAGCTTACCCTCCTTGTAAAAAATGAGCAGGGTAAAATTAGGGAGCACTACTTAGCAGGAACGGAGATGAGTCTTTTATTTAGACAAAATCTTCATCAAGTCAAAGCTGATATCTTCATCCCAGCTGGGGGAAGACCACGAACGCTTAATGAATATAATGTACAAGAGTTTTTGGATAAGGATTTAAAACCGACCTCTAAAGCGATTATCGAAGGGGCTAATTTATACCTAACCCCCAAAGCGCGCCGCTTTTTAGAAGAAAAAGGGGTCCTAATTTTTAAAGATAGCTCAGCGAATAAAGGGGGCGTAATCTGCTCCTCCTACGAGGTCATCGCCGGCCTTTGTTTAACCGATGAGCAATTTATGCTGATTAAAGAGGATCTTGTTCACGATATTTTAGCTCTTATAAAACAAAAATCTCAGTCTGAAGCTCGGGTCCTTTTAGAATCATTTGCTGAAAAATTAGGCTATATGACCGATCTATCCGATGAGATCTCAAAAAAAATTAATACCTATAAATATGAGCTTTTAGATTCATTAGAATCTAAAACCCTCTCCTCATCCCCTGACGATTCATTAAATAAATTAATTGTCAGCTACGTCCCTAAAGTTATCCGTAAAGAAACCTCCCCATCCCACATCTTATCGAGCTTATCTGATATCCATAAAAAAGCGATCATTGCTTGCCACCTGGCCTCCAATGTGGTCTATTTAAAAGGGCTAAAATGGAATCCAGGTATTTCTGAGCTTTTACCTCTTCTTATTGAAGATAAAGAAATTCATTAATCTCCTGGGCTTTTATATATATTAATTTTTTTAATATTAAGTTTTTCTCTATTTATATTTTTGAAAATTAACCCTTTATATAGAAGACTTAGCAGAAGGTGCCAAACACTGCTAAATTGCTCTTTGTAAAAAAAAGCTCTTTTGGTACACTTAAAAGAGATTATTTTTTTGCCTAGATCATGAAAACTAAACCGTTAAAAGCTCAGCGCGAAAAACAAGTTCTTTTTGGACTCATTGACCTATTTATCCAATCAGGGAAACCTATTGGCTCACAGACTCTCCAAGAGTCAGGTTTTGACACCTTAAGTTCTGCCACCATTCGCAATTACTTTGTAAAGCTTGAGCAAGAGGGCCTTTTAGAACAAGGTCATACCTCTGCCGGACGTATCCCGACCCCTCAGGCTTTCAAATTATTTATTGACGAAGCAGATGAGCCTCATGCCTTAGATCCTAAAGAGAAAAAATGGATTCGCTCTAAACTGGTTAAAGAGACAAAAGAAGTTATTTCCTACCTTCAAGAAGCTGCTGATTTACTCTCTGAGCTTGGGATTTGTGCGACTTTTTTATCCTCGCTCCGTTTTGATCAAGATTATGTGCATGATATCAAGCTTGTCCCTTTAGACTCAGATCGTATTTTATCAGTGCTTATTACCGACTTTGGTCTTGTTCATACAGAGATAATGAGAATTGAATCTAAACTCTCCCATTTTTCTCTTAAGAGAATTGAGAACTTTTTTAGATATAAAATGACCGGCCTTGATCGCCCTGAGCTTTCTGAAGAAGAGGATCAAATCGCTAAAAGACTCTATAATGAAGTGCTTATGAGACACCTTGTAAGCCACGTCCATTTTACCCATAGCGACCTTTATAAAACCGGTTTTTCCAAGCTTTTAAATCATAAAGATTTTGCTGAAATTACCCAGTTATCGAGCACAATGGCCCTTTTTGAAAATGAAAACTCTTTATACACCATTTTATCCGATGCGCAAAGAACAGGCCAGCTGATCCGCTATTTAGGAGATGATCTTAACTGCTTTATTAAAACTAAAGAGCCGATTGCCTCTGTTCTTGCAGTGCCCTATTTTATTAATCAGACCATTGCAGGAGCTTTTGGTATTTTGATTCCACTACGCTCCGATTATAAACGATTAATTGCCCTTTTAAACCTTTTTCAAGAGTGTATTTCAGAGACTCTAACAAAAAGCGTTTATACTCATAAAATCTCTTATCGCAAACCAAGCATCAACCCGGCGATGATCGAAGAAAAACCGTATGAGACCATGAATTTACCTTTTATTGATATTAACCCTAAGGAAGCCCATGACAGAAAATAACGAGATACCAGAAGTTCAAGAAGAGGTTCTTGTTCAAGAGATTCCTGAGCAAGAAGATTTCAAAGATAAATACCTCCGTCTCCTTGCCGACATGGAAAATATGCGTAAGCGTATGAGCCGGGAAAAAACAGAAAGTGTCAAATACAGCTTAGACAGCATTGTTTCTGATTTCCTCATCCCATTAGATAATTTAGACAACGCTCTTAAGTATGCCACAAACGATCAGGCTTCAGCAGAGCTTAAAAATTGGGCCTTAGGATTTGAAATGATCTCTACCCAATTTAAAGAAGCGCTTGCTCAACATGGGGTAGTCTGTTTTGACTCCCTTGGCAAAATTTTTGATGCCCATCATCACCAAGCCCTAGAAATGATTGAATCTGAAGGTGAAGAAGGGGTGATCTTAGAAGAGTGTGTTAAAGGCTACAAGCGTGAAGATAGGGTTATCCGTCATGCACGCGTTAAAGTTTCAAAAAAATCAAACTAAAAACTAGGAGATAAACCTATGTCAGATAATAAAAAGAAAAAAAGAATCATCGGTATTGACCTCGGTACAACTAACTCATGTGTATCGATTATGGACGGATCAACCCCGATTGTTATTGCTAACGCAGAAGGTGGCAGAACAACGCCTTCGATCGTGGCTTATAAAGGATCAGAGCGCCTTGTGGGTGTAGCTGCAAAAAGACAATCTGTAACAAACCCTGATAAAACCATCTTTTCAGCTAAACGTTTTATCGGTCGTAAATACGACGAAGTTAAAGACGAAGCTAAAAGCGTTCCTTACAAAGTCGCAGCTAACCAAAATGGTGATGCGGTTATTAGCGTTGATGGGAAACTTTTATCCCCAGAGGAAATCGGGGCTCAAGTTCTTATCAAAATGAAAGAAACTGCAGAAGCCTACCTTGGTGAAAAAATCACAGAAGCGGTTATCACAGTTCCTGCTTACTTTAACGACTCTCAACGCCAATCGACAAAAGATGCTGGTAGAATTGCAGGTCTTGATGTAAAGCGTATTATCCCAGAGCCAACAGCGGCAGCTCTTGCTTACGGTTTTGATAAAGGTGGCGATAAAAAAATTGCTGTTTTCGACTTAGGAGGTGGTACTTTTGATATCTCTATCCTAGAAATTGGTGATGGCGTTTTTGAAGTACTTTCTACAAACGGCGATACTCACCTTGGTGGAGATGACTTTGACCATGCTATTTTACAATATCTTCTTGAAGAATTCAAAAAAGATACAGGTATTGATTTAAGCCAAGATAAAATGGCTCTTCAACGCTTACGCGATGCGGCTGAAAAAGCTAAAATTGAGCTTTCAGGCACACAAGCAAGCGAAATCAACCAGCCGTTCATCACCATGGATGCCACAGGCCCAAAACACTTAAGCCTAACTCTAACAAGAGCTAAACTTGAGTCACTTTGCCATGATTTGATTGAAAGAACCGTTGAGCCTTGCCTAAAAGCGCTTAAAGACTCCAACTTATCTAAAACACAAATCGATGAGATTATCTTAGTTGGTGGTATGACCCGTATGCCAGCTGTTGAGCGTAAAGTTAAAGATATCTTCGGTAAAGAAGCCAATAAAGGGGTAAACCCTGATGAAGTGGTAGCTGTCGGTGCAGCTATTCAAGGCGGTGTTCTTGCAGGTGATGTTAAGGATGTTTTACTCCTTGATGTTATCCCTTTAACACTTGGTATTGAAACAATGGGTGGAGTGTCTACTCCTCTTGTTGAGCGTAACACCACGATCCCAACACAGAAAAAGCAAGTATTCTCAACTGCGGCTGACAATCAACCAGCTGTTACTATTGCTGTTCTCCAAGGTGAGCGTAAAATGGCTTCAGATAACAAAGAGATCGGTCGTTTTGATCTTTCTGATATCCCACCAGCTCCTCGCGGTATGCCTCAAATTGAGGTCTGTTTTGATATCGATGCTGATGGTATTTTACATGTATCAGCCAAAGATCTAAAAACAGGTAAAGAGCAAAAGATCAAGATCGAAGCTAAATCGGGCTTGTCAGAAGCAGAAATTAAGAAAATGCTTAAAGATGCCGAAGACCATGCTGAAGAAGACAAGATCAAAAAAGAGCAAGTAGAAGCTCGTAATGAAGCCGATGCTTCTAGCTTTAGAGCCGAAAAAGCTTTAAATGAATATAAAGATAAGATCCCAGCAGATCTTGCTTCTACTATCCAAGCTAAAGTAGATGCTGTTAAAGAAGCCCTCAAAGGGACCGATCTTAACTTGATCACTAAAGCTAAAAATGATCTTGAGCAAACGATGTCAAAAATCGGTGAAGCGATGCAAAACGCAGCGCCTCAAGGCCAAGCAGCTCCAAGTGGTGAGCCTGAAGTTCAAGAAGCGGATGTAGAAATTGTTAACGATAAGAAATAATTGTTAATAACAGCTCTTAAAGCTTAAAAGGACGCTAAGTAATTAGCGTCCTTTTTTATTGCCCTGAAACTTTTTTAAGAAAAAAAGAACCTAGAAAAGTCCTTTGATAAACCTTAAGATGTCGTTATAGGTGGCATATAAAAGCAAGGAAACAAGAAGAATAACAAAAACAAAGGTAATTCTTTCCATTAGCTTTTGATTAACAGGCTTTCTAAATATCCCCTCATAGAGAGCAAAACAGATATGTCCCCCATCAAGAACGGGCAAAGGAAGGAGATTAAATAGAGCAAGATTTATAGAAATAACAGCAAAATAGTAAAGCCCCTCCGTCACACTTTTTTTAGCCCCATGCTGCATTACCCCAACAATAGCGACAGGACCTGAGAGTTGTTTAGGGGATAAGGCTCCTTTAAATAAAGAAGAGAGTGTTTTAAAAGTCATCTGGCAGGCGTCTTTCATTTCTTGCCAAGGAGAAGGATTGAAAGATACCGGTTGATCACCAAATAAGCCCCCAATTAAATATCTTTTTTGGTTGAGCTCCATTTCTTTAAGCT
>CAIPRZ010000062.1 GCA_903867585.1 uncultured Chlamydiae bacterium | reverse complement strand
GCGGGTTTTTCTTCTCTTAAATAATAGAATATTAGGGCTCCAAGAATTAGTCCAAATAGAGCAAACCATTTAAAGGTTAGCTCCCACCCAACAGAAGAAATGATCGAAGAAATAGGTCCAGTTCCGCAAGAAGCACCAAGCATAGCTATAGAATTAGCAAGTCCTATTAAAAAAGCTCTTTTTCCTTCTGAAAAGAAATGGGTAGAAACGTAGACCATGGCAATAAAGCCAAAAGCAGAAGCTCCTCCGATTATCATTCTACCAATAGCTGCCATTGTAAAATTTGGACTGACAGCAAAAAGAAAGGTTCCGATCCCGCATGATATAGAAGCCAGGGCAAGTATTATCCTTAGTCCAAATTTATCCATTAAAAGCCCAACAGGTAACTGCATGGGGGCATAGGCGTATAAATAAAAAGCACTTAATATCCCTACTTGGGAAGCATTAAGAGCGAATTTTTGCATTAGATCTGAGAGTATGACGCTAGGGGAAACTCTAAGAATAAATTCATAAAAGTAAAATAGAGCCGCTAGAAGCCAAATAATCCAGCGTAGTGCTTTTGATGGCATAAAAGTTCCTTACTTCAACTCTATGATCTTGAAACTCTGCTAATTTTTTGTCTAGCTGCTCTTTATTGCAGAGGAGAATTAACTTGAAAACTTTTAAGAAACCGGCTGGCATGAATTTTTAAACTGCTCTCATCATTGGAAGCAAAAATATTTAAAGATCCTAAATCGCAAGAAGGATTAAGTAATGACAACTCCTCAAGAACAGCTTTAGTTTTTTTGGCACAAGTTAAAGCTGGATCGATAAAATTTATTTTAGAGGAGCAAACTTTTTTTAAAACATCTTCAATAAATGGATAATGGGTACAGGCCAGAAGGATAGTGTCTATAGAGGTGTTTTTAAGCTTAGATAAATACTCCTCAGCTAGAAGAAGAGTTGCTGGATGGTTCTCCATTCCTTCTTCCACAAGGGTAGCAAATAGGGGACATGCAATACTTAATGAATGAATATCGGGATAGCTATCAATAAAGCCTTTTTCTATATATCCAGAATTTATAGTCGATTTTGTTCCAAGTATTCCTATAGAGCGAGAGATAGAGGCTTCAGATACGACATGAAAAATATCATCTACTATACTAATTACAGGAATTGATAGGGTATTTCGCAAAGTTTCTAAGGCATGCACAGAGGCTGTATTACAAGCGACAATAAGAAGTTTAATTTTGTGTTGCTGTAAAAAATAGGCGTTTTCAAGGCTATAACGAATAATCGCTTCTTTGGACTTATTTCCGTAGGGCATTCTTGCCGTATCACCAAAGTAGACAAGATTTTCATTGGGTAACACCTCTTGTATGGCTTTTACAACAGAAAAGCCCCCAACACCTGAATCAAAAAGCCCTATACTTTCAAAGCAAGAATTCATAGGGGAATTTTTAGTGTTTGTCCTACTTGTATTTGATCTGAATCTAATTGGTTGATCCCTTTAAGCTCAGATATTTTTAAACCAAATCTTTTACTTATTCCTTCTAAAGTATCTCCACTTTCAATTTTATAGTTTTGAAATGAAGGCTTGATTTGATTCATCATATTTTTGAGATCTTTGACAATATGCAAGGAAGATTCTTGTTGAGTCACCTTGTTTTCTAAAGAAATGAGCCTTTGAAGTTGACCTTCAAAAACAGCTTGAGTCTGTTTTTTCCCTTGTTCAACATGCATACGCATATTGGCAAGAACTGACTCAATTTGATCGACTTTATGCTGAATAGTTTCCACAGATTCAGTAAGAAGCTCCCTTTTTTTAAGGGATAAACTGCTGACTTTTTCTTCTAATAGTTGAATATCGACGCTTTGTCCATTAAGAATATGATTTAGATGAGCCACTTCTGAACGCAACTCATGAAGGGATTCTAGCGTCGATACAGAATCTTGTTTTACAGTTTTAGATAACAACTGATTAACACATCCTGAAAAAACAAAAAGAGGAAATAAATAAAGTAATTTCTTCATATTATTTTTGGTAGATTTTAAATTCGGCCCGTCTATTTTTAGCCCAAGCATCTTGAGTATGACGGATATCTACAGGCTGCTCTTTACCATAAGAAATTGTGTGAATTTGATCTGGATGAGCCCCTTTTTTTATTAGTTGTTGGCGTACGCTATTAGCTCTTTTAGTTCCAAGAGATAAGTTATAAGCCTCAGCCCCTCTTTCATCACAAAATCCTTCAACAATTATATATAAATTAGGATGATCTTTAAGATAAGTTCCCATTGAGGAAATTAAATTTAAATAATCACCTTCTTTAATAGAAAAAGAATCGGTTGAGAAGTAGATGTTTTTAAATATTTTTTCAAGACCACCTTTAGGTTCTTGGAAAAATTCTGCAGTAGGCAATCCACTTCCAGTTTCACCAGGGGAGTAAGCTGGCTGCGCTACAGCCCCATCAGTATATTGAAGAGCTAGATCATCATCTTTAAGACTGATGAACTCATTTAAGCCGCCTTCTGCATCTTTTGACCACAATGTAGAAGTGGTAGCAAATCTAGAAGCTACTGGGGTATTGTCCCATTTAGATGAATTTTTCTTCTGTTTACAACCAGTTGATGTCAATGCAAGCATTAAACATGACACG
>CAIPRZ010000061.1 GCA_903867585.1 uncultured Chlamydiae bacterium | reverse complement strand
ATCTTTTTTAATCCAGATATTGTCCTCTAAAAAGACCCTTGGGTAAATCCAAGGGTCTTTGTTTTCTCGTATCAATCGATCAAGTCCCAAAAGCGAACCATAAAAAAAACCATGTTTTATGAGGGCTTGTTTCATAAAGCTTGAAGAACAGGGGACAAAATGGGATCGGGGTCCATCAATATGGGTTAAAAAATTTTGATGCAGCGCAATCAACCAAAGACTTGCAATTTGAAAAGGGCTTTGATCCACAGCCTGTATTACAGGATCGCTTGTATCTAACAGCTCTTTATCAAATGGGCTTATAAATAAAATAAGAAAAGCAAAATTAAGGAGCATAGGTTATTTGGCTTTCTGGATAGAGCTTTTCTTTTACCAAGATAGGCTCAAAATAAAAGGTATAAAGGGATTGATTATACAATTTACAGCTTTCTCTAACCCCCACAATAGATCCCCAATAAAAGCCTACAAAAACACTGAAGACTAAAAAAGCGGCCGCCTTTTGTCTTTGGGAAAAACAGGAATGAAGGGCCCATAAAAGGAGGCTTAATAATACAAAAGCTGTCAGAGCTGATTGATATTGGCCTAAATAAAGATACCCGGAGCCTGGGATAATTAAATTTAAAAAAGAGGCTAGTTCTGAAGACTTTTTAGTATTTAAATAATTTTGATAAACAGCTTTATAAGCACTTTGTTCAAAAGAGGCGGTTTTAATGGCCTCGAATTCTTGGAGTTTTTTTTCCACATCCTTGTTTTGGCAAAGATAACTTTTAATATTATCGCAAACAAAAGGGATCTGTTTTTCTTTAAGCGCTATATAAAACATCCACAAAAGATCGTTAAAATAGGGGGCGTTTTGATCGATTTGATCAAGGATTCCGCTAATATAGAGCTGATGAAGCGCATCCCATTTTTTAGCTAAAAAATAGGTATAGATAAGGCCATAGGTAGCAGCTGATTTTTCAATAGGATCTTTAGTTAAAAAACTTGTCCTTTTAAAAGAAGCAAGGGCTGGACTTAGCGCCTTTTCTTGAATAAAACTTTTGGCAAGCTTGTATTCAAGCTCTATTAAGGGATCTATAAAAATAGACTCGTTAGTAATACTAAAGCTTGGATTGGGTAAAGGAGATTCAAAGAGGGGCTTTAAAGGGGCTTTTTTAACAAAAAAACAGCCCCCTAATACCGAAAACAACACAAGAGCCATAAAGGCTTTATTCGTCGCTTGAATATTTGAGAATGTTAAGAGCTTGATCAAAATCTTCTTTATCTATTTGTCTATCGAGTAGTTCACGATACTTATCTTCTTGCTTTTGTGTCAATTCTCTTAAATCATCCATATTGTGGACAATACTTGGCCTAATAAATATTAAAATATTAGTTTTATTAGAAGTTCTTTCCGTATCAGAAAACGCAAGACCGATAATAGGTAATCCCCCAAGACAGGGGATACCGGTCTTAAAATGTTGTTTAGTGTCTTGCAGCATGCCTGATAAAACCACAAAATGTTGATCGGGCACATGCACGCGGGTTGTAAGATTAGTTTGAGAGGTCTGAATCCCTTGGAATCCGTTAGAAACACCCCCTGAGGTGTTAGCTACCTGATTACTTTGGTTATAGGTGATTTCAAGAGTGATTACATTATCATCACCCAATTTAGGGGTGATAGATAAATTAGTGCCAACATCCCGATATTCAATGTTCTGTGTGGTGATCGTGTTTTGAGCGGCATTGGTGACGTTTGATCCTAGAAAGGGGATGTTTTGACCGATAAAGATTTTAGAGTTCTGATTATCTTGAGAAATGATTTTTGGGTTCATCACAATCGTGGAATCAGAATCTACCTGCAAAGCATTCACTAAAGATCCAAGAGATACGAAGGATTGTCCTTTATGAAATAAAACATCTCCAATCACACCCAAATCAAAACCAGCAGATCCATTACCTGTTAAAGGGATCGAAGAACCTGTTGGGGGTTGTGTTAAAGTGACCGCATTAGCAGCGGAGGCTAAAGCAGGAACGGTGGTGACTCCTGTCAGGTTAGGGCCCCCAAAATTTCCTGTTCCAAAGCCTAGCTGGTTTTTTATATTCCCTTTACCAAACCACTGGAGTCCAAAATTTTGGGTATTATTGGTATCTGTTTCTACAACAAGCACCTCGATAAATACCTGTTTTAGCGGCATATCGATTTCAGTAATAAGAGTTCTTAGTTTTTCTAGATTATCAGCATCCCCCGAGGCGACAAGCGAGTTAGTAGCTTGAATCCATTGAATCGAATTAATAGCAGATGCAAGACCCGGATTGGGGTTGGGCCCGGCTGCGATAAAAGAGGGTGCCAGGTTATTGAGCGCTTGTTGAATTTCTGTTCCAGAATGGTATTGCAACTTATAAACCATAAATCCTGAAGAGGAATTAAGGGATCCTTCTTTATTATTTCCTGGAATATCGAGTTTTTTTAATAGATCTTGAACTTTAGCTATCGAATCAGGGGAACCTGTAATGATCATCGAATTGCTTTTAGCAATCCATTTAATGTTATCAATAGTTTCAAAAAGAGATTGGTCTTTAACGCCAGAATCGGACAAACCTTGAGCAAATTGACACATATGTTCAATCAAATCAAGCCCTCCTAAATAGTGAGGGGTGTAAATTTCATAAGTCATATCAGAAGTAACAGTCGATTTATCTATATCGATTTTAGCAATCATTTCCTTAATCTTTTCTAACGCCGTTGCCGGTCCTGTAAAGAGAAAGGAGTTAGTCTCTTTAAGATATTGCATATGGTCAATAGCTTTTGTGATAGCAGGATCGGTATTGCCTGTTTTAGAAAGACTAGATTCAAAGTTTTTTAGCATGGAGCTAAATTGATCAGGAGTTAGAGATTTTAATTGATAAACATAAAAGGTACTCTGCCCAAGTTGTTTAACCTGACTTTGTGGGGCTGTTTGATCAATAACTGCTAAAATAGTTTTAAGTTTTGCTAAAGACTCCGCATTTCCTGTGAAAATAAGGTGATTGGCAGAGGGGACAGATTTAGCAGTATTAATGGTTTCAATGAGATCTTGATCCTCAAGACCTGATTGTTTAAGAGCCACTGCATACTCTTGGACACTCTCTTCTAAAGCCTCTAAATTTAAGTGAACAGGTGAATAGATAAAAAATTCGTTTTTGTTATCTTTTTTTGTAACTACTGAGGTGTCGTATTGAGCAATTAAGCTTGAGACTTTATCAATGGTTTTTTGAGAACCGGTGATGAGAATAGAATTATTATCACGAACCACTTGAAGTCGCTTTATGGTTAAAATGAGGTTTTTATCATTAGGATTATTAGAAGGAAGTTGAGCTGCAAATTGCTGTAGTTTTTCAATAACTTTTTCTGCAGGTTGGCTTTGAAGTTTATAAAGAAAAAAAGAGGAGTCTTGCCCCATTTGAGGGGCTACATCGATTTTTTCAATCAGGGTTTGTATATAGGTTGTGGCCTCTTTAGAACCATTCAACATTATGGAATTGGTATCAGGTAAAAACCTTGCTGTTTCTAAGGATTTTTTTATAGCCAAACTTTGCTGGGAGGTGTCAGTGATATGTAAACTCATTTCATGAAGCTGAGTAACGACAGTCTCTCCAGAAGCCATTTTTAGGTTATAAATAACCATCCCTTTTTGAGGTTTGGGACTGTCGAGATTGCTAATTAAGGCTTGAACGGCGTCTAGGTTTTTTTTGGAACCGTGAATCAGCAAGGAATTAGAATTTTGTAGCCATTTTATGGATTCAATAACAGGGATAAGCTCTGGAGCGTCTTTAGAAAACTTGGGTTCAAGCTGTTTTAGTTCTGTCAAAACTAAATCACCAGAGGTGTTCTTGAGTTCATAAATAATAAAAGAGGTATCAATAGATTCTGTTAAACCCTCTTTATCCATAGAAGGTAGGAGCATTTTTAGTTTTTCAATCGCTTGAGGCATTCCTGAAAAAACTAAAGAATTTGTCGATGGAATGTAGGTCATATTATCAATAGCTTGAGCTAAATGCTCAGGATCTCCCATTTCATCAGCTTTATTGGCTGTTTCATGTAAAAGGGCTTCGAGCGCTTTAGGATTCATCGAACGGATATGATAGACATAAAGTGTGCTAAAATTTTCTTTGTTATCTATAGCTAAAAGCATCTCTTGGAGTTTTTGCCATACTGGTTTGGATCCAATAAAAAGGATCGAATTAGAACCTTCAGGGGTTTTAATACTATTAATCATGGCAACAAGGCTTTGAGTGCTGGGGCCCTCTTGTTTTAAACTTTCTGCCAGTGTTAATAGAGCTATTTTGATATCAGAAATTTTTCGGCTCTTTGGTGCATAAAGATACACATTTCCACTCGAGCTATCAATGGGTAAAGCCGCTTCTGGAATGTCTAAAGCAAGAAGAGCTTCTTCAGTTTGTGCAATCAAAAATGGGGTGGAAACAATCAGCAAATGGTTATTATTAGCTTGAGGAATCGTTAGATAGGAATTAGCCCCTTGAAAAGGGAGAATAACTTGTTTAAGAATATCTGATAAGACAGAGGCACTTTGATTTTTAACCGTGTAGCTCAAAATTTTCAAATTAGATCCTGCTGTATCTAAATTTTGAATAAGCTCGGCTAATTTTTCTAAACTTGGACCAGTATCGGTGATAATTAATTGGTGGGTTTCTGCAACCGCTTCAACAAGGGCCCCTTTGGACACAATCGATTTTATGATTTGTGTCATGGTGGCAATATTAATGTTTTGAATTTTAAAAATACGGGTGATTAATGGAGCTTGGAGTTGATTTAAAGCTCCTAGTTGCGAAGAGCCTTGACTTTTTGTAATGAGAACACTCCCTTCTTGATCTGAAAGGTTAAAGCCATTGACTTCTAGCACTTGCACTAAAGCAGCAAATAAATTTTTAGCACTAACAGGCTGATCAGATACCAGTGTCACAGGAAAAACAAGTTCAGCTTCATTAAAAATAAAATTCGTTTTAGAAATTTTAGCTACAAAACGGATGTACTCAACAATAGCCACGTTTCTAAAATTCATCGTATATTTAGCCCCTTCATCATGAATTAATTTAGGGTGAGGCTTAGCCCCTTCATTATGACCTAATTTTGGAGGAGCAGCAGCGATCAATAGGCCGTGAATGTCAGCAAAAGACAAAAAACAAAGCGATGTCATCAGGGCTTTATAGGAAAAATACCCGGGGACCTTTTTTGTCATGAAGGGGCTCTTTTAAAGAAATTATTTTAAGCCCATCCTAGTGATTTTTTTGTTTTCTTGTAAAGATAATGCGGAATTTTTTATTTCACTTTTAGACAACAAATAATACTTGTCAAATTAACAAGTGCTGATTTTTTAATTAAGGTATCAGCCAAAATTTGTGATGAATATAAAGAGCACTGAGAATAGATCTTTTCTAAATGATTTAGATCGGTCTCTATTTTTAAGGAATGCATGATAAGTTGATCTCCTATGGAATAGGAGTGAGAGCCAATTGATAAAAGATCTAAAGATTTACCTAAATGTAAATTTTTCAAACCCATCGAGCTTGTCATTTTTTGATTTTTTATTAAAAAAGGGGCTAAAAAACCTCCATAGCAGACATGAACATCGTCCATATAACTGTCTAAATGAACAAATGAAAAATCAAGCTGAATCTTGGCTTCAAAACAGAGGAGGTTGATTTTTTGAACAAAATCTTTGAAGACAAATTTTTTTGATTTGAGATCATAGAGATAAGATTTAATAAAACTTAGCACCATCAGTTCTGAAAAACTCCCCTTAACTGAGGGGGTAGGTGATTGAATTTGTCCAAGAAGGACCCCTTTATCCTCTAAAGGATGCGCAATCACTAAATGAATTTTATCATGTAAAAAAAGAGGACGTGCGATTCCAAAATCAAGAGGATCTATATAAATTTCTGGAAGGGGAAATAATTCTTTGAGCGTCTTATAATAATCATTTTCAATCGTTGATGCAGGAATTGAAACGGTTTTTTCTAAAATACTATCCGATTTAAAAAATAAGGATAAATCATGGATCAAATCGACCACATCTTGATAACGGTCTTTTAAGGATTTATGAAGGCATTTAGAAATAATAGGCCTTAAAGATTCTGGAATTTTATCCAGCTGTACGACACCAAAACAGAGTTTCCCCGTGATCAGTTCATAGGCAATAAGTCCAAGAGAATAGATGTCTGAGCTGTAGGTTAAATTTTTAGCGCTCATTTTATGTTCTGGGCTCATGTAACTGGGAGTTCCAGCATGAGATACATCAGCATTTGAAATATTATGAATTTTGGCGATTCCAAAATCTAAAACTTTAATTTCCCCATCTTCTGTAAGTAAAATATTTTCAGGTTTTAAATCCCCATGAATGATGCCGTGGGCATGGAGATGACAAAGGGCATAACAGACTTGTAAAACAATATCTAAACATCTTTTCATCGATAAAGGATGCGATTGAATAAATTGTCTGAGCGAGACCCCTCGAATAAATTCCATCGCTATATAAAGACCCCCTTCCCACTGACCTTGAGCATAGAGTTTAACAATGTTGGGATGAGAGGCCATTTTAATAATGCTCCCTTCGTTTATAAACGAGGAGATCATGGCTTTTTTTTGAACAAAATCCGGAGATAAGACTTTAAGGGCCACTACTTTTTTTTGTTCAGCATCATAGCCAAGATAAATAATACTGTAGTGGCTTTTAGCAATGAGCGCTTCAATGAGATAGGGCCCAATTTTTTCTGGCAAAATCTCTTCGATATGCCCTTTGACATCTTGGAGGGTGTTTTGCTTAGAAAAAATGTTTTCATCCATGATAGGTTTCTTGTACCAAGAAAGCCATTTTTTCTCCCACCTTGACAAGCTCCCCTTTGGCCATTTTTTGCCCTTGAAGGGTCAAATATACGGTTGCAGGATTTTCTTTATGAAATTCTAGGGTTTGGCCAGAGGTTAAAGTTTCTAACTGCCCAAGTTCCATTTTAAGGGTTGTAAATTCCACTTGAAGATCTAAAAGTAGACCGGAGACATCTTTAAGTGAGGTTTCATTATTTTGATTCATCGAGTCCTCATCGGGAAGCGGGTTAAAGTCGAGAAATTTTAAAGCATGATGGGTAATTCGTACTTGAGCTAGTACTGTATTATTTATAACAAGCCTTCCTATCCCTTTTTGGGTATCGGGGTGATAGTAGTTTTGATCAAGAAACACGACATGAGATTTACGTAATGACCCAAGTTCTTCAGCAGTTAACTTAACAGATCCTGTATGGATATTTACCCAAAATGGAATGGGTCTATGCTTGGGCTCAAGTTCTTTTTTGTAGAGTTCAGAATACTTTTCGATAAAACTTTCTGGAAAATAGAAATCCAAAATAAGGGGATAGGAAGATTCTAATTTTAGCTCTACTTTTACAAGCTGCAGACTTTCTTTTGTTTGACTAAATTCTGTTAAATAAAAAGCCAGTTTTGAAAATACTTTTTGAGTATTTAAAAGGTTTATGGCTTTCAGAAGAATAAAGCCTAAAGAGGCTTTTATGAGTCTATCATCACTAAAAAAGTTAGCCGATTCAAAAAAAATCTCAAGGAGTTTGCCTTGGCAGGCACTATTAATAGCGCAATAAAAGGGGGACTGAATAGGATCGGCTTTTAAACTAAATAGGTGTTGATGAACCGGTAAGTGGGTTACAGGATGGGGACTATGAGATTCTAAAGAGGAAATAGGACTTGTGAGGAGTTCTGAAATGAGGGGATGCAATAGCTCAAGGGTCACCTCTTTTGGCAACTGCAGAGGCTCCTTAAAGCTTGATGTCAAGGGCTCTAATAAATGATCGAAATTAAGTTTGGTTATCATCGCTTGTATGTCCGGATTGGGTCACTTTTTTTGTTAAGCTCCCTTTAATTTTATCTTTACTTTCGCCATTTAAGCTTAAAGTTAGTCGATTGATTTTAAGGTTTAAATTCGACCCTTCAATTTGAGAAAGTAAGCTTGCTGTTTGTTTATGTAACAAAGGTTGTAGCTGGAGGCAAGATTTAATTTCTATATTCAGACTTCCTTGAGCAAAATTGTAAGAGCTTACAATGATTTCTACCTCATGCAAAATAGAGGTTGGGTCATGGATGATAACTGATGTTTCTGAAAGCTCTTTTTGGATCAGGGTCTTTATTAAAAGCGAGGTCTTTTCAGAAAGAATGTCTAAAATCGTTTGTAGGCTCGATTCTGAAATGGCATTAACCTGATTTTGAGACAAATTTTCTAAATGAAGATTTGTCATAAGTTGCAGGGGGCTTGATAGAGGAATAGAGGTCGGTTTTAGAGAATCTAGAGATTCTTTTTCTTCATCCTCTTGATCTAAAAGCTTTTTAAATCCATCGGGATCGATAGGCTCTACACAAAGATCTTTTGGTTTTTCACAAAAATGTAAGTTTTTATTTTCCAGAATTGTCATTGCTATTTTGGTCGCCCCCTTTTGCCGATCCTTTTCTTTTAAATAAAAAATCACTTTCTTCTTTATTCAAAGAGACATCAAGCCGATTGATGGTAAAGGGTAGATTGTAGCGATTATCGTTAAATGCCGAAATAAGTTTTGCCGATTCTTTAGCAATAAGAGCATTTTGGACCCCATTTCCTTTGAGCTCTAAATTAAAAGCTCCAGGAGCTGTTTTATATTCGGTAATAATGATTTTTAATCCATAAAACTGGGAATTTTCGTACTCAGGATTATTGAGTGAAATTTCAGTCTGCGTCCCTTGCATCCCTTCGTGGGTTAACTGTTTCATCATGACAAGCCCTACCATAGTTTGAAACAGTTCATGGACTTGGGGTGATAAATAGCTAGCTTGTGGAAGCGATTCTGGAGGGGACGGAGCTTGGCTCATGGGGGGTAAAACTTGACCCACAGTGAAATTTGAGGTGGAATTAACTGAGAGATCATCAGATTTATGAGCCTCAATTTTTTCATCTTTTGAGGAAGATTTAGATTTTTTTGAAAAAGATTCATTTTTTGTAGAAAGCTCTTTTTTAGGCTCTACCATCTCTTGATGTACAGGTTTATCTAAAGGATTTTTATAAATTTGGGCATCGGTTTTAAGTTTGTCTGATCCTTTTATTTTAGAGGGGCCTTTAGATTCATGATCCAAATGGGGCTTTGAAAGGTGAGTACCTACTTTTTTAGGCCTTTCATGAAAATTTTCTACAGACTCTTGATCTTTAATAGAGGGGTGTTTGGCCTGCTCTTGGTTTTTATGAGGCTCATTAGAAGTTGTCTGATTACTTGAAGGAGTTTGATTAGTGGTCGATGGTTGGGAATTATAATTAAAATTAGTATCTATGGGATAATCTTCATCATAATCAAAATCAGAATCATACTCTGGAGCTTGAGAAGAGTTGTAACTGGGCGATGATGGGGTGTTGGGTGAGCCTAAAGGGGTTGAAGAGGGAGGTTCATAATCATTTGAATAATCAGAATCATCCTCATAAGGGTTGAAGGGCACATCAGGCTCAGAGTTTCCAAGCGAGCGCTTTTTGGGGTTATTATCTGTATTGGTTGAAGAGGTAGAACTGCTTTCTGAGGTCGGTTGATAGCTATTAGTGCTACTTGAGTCATCATCGGTAGAAGAAGAGGGGGCACTAGAGCCTACATTTTGATTTGAGCCCAATAAACCTGGGGAATTAGAAGAGCTTGTAGCACCGTCATCAGTTTTTAGAGTATCTTCTTCAGTTTTGGAAGGATGTCTTTTTTTAGCTCTCCCTTCAGGATCGGTTTCTCTTATTTTTTCAACTCTTTGGAGCTCTTCTTTAAATTTCTTTTTATTAATAGGGGTGTTGTCATCATCAGGGGCTTTTCCTGAGCCAAAAGAGGGATTTAGAGGGCCAGTATTAGGCATAACTTACTCCTTTTTTTTTCGTGAATAAGTGGCGTTAGAAATATCATCCATTTTTATGTCTTCGCCCCTTTGCTCCTCAAGCTTCATCGCTTGATTCCACTCCGATTTATGGATATGGAGCTTTTCTACTTCTTTTTCTTTCAACTGATAATCAGCTCGGGCCACTTCGACAGCCTCTTCGGCTGTTTTTACTACTTTCTTTTGATTTTCTACATTTTTTTGGGCAAGGAGATAACGCTCTTTGAGTTCTTTAAGGTGGAGTTTATGCTGATCAATTTTTTGCGAAGGTTCCCCTGCATCCATAGCCTCTCTTAATTTGAAAAGATAATTATCAAAGACTTTTTTGGCTTCATCAAACTGTTTTTGTAGAGTATTAAGTTTTTCAAGCTCTTTTTCTAAAATCAGCTTTTTATCTCTAAGGACTTTTTCAGCCTCATCAAGACGCCTTTTTTTGATCCTTATAACCTCAATTAGCGGATAGTTTTTATCGTTCATAAGGTTATCTAAAAAGAATTTTTAGCTGTTCAAGAGTCTCTTTGAAAGAGGATTTTTCATCCGTTTTTTGTTTTAAAAAGCGGTTAACTTTATCGATATATTTAATGGCATAATCGGTGGCTTTATCAGAGCCGGCTTTATATTCTCCGATTCGAATTAAAAGCTCATTTTTTTTGTAATTAGCAAGAACTTCATAGATTTTACCTACAAGCTCTAAATGCTCTTTATCGATGATGTGAGAGATTACACGGCTTTTAGAGGCTAGGACATCGATGGCTGGATAATGATATTGTCTTGCAAGCTCAGAGGAGAGGATGATGTGACCATCTAAAATAGAGCGCACCTCATCAGCAACCGGCTCATTCATATCATCTCCTGCAACAAGAATCGTGTAAAAAGCTGTTATGGAGCCTTTTTCAGCATTACCTGAGCGTTCTAGAAGTTTTGGTAACATGGAAAATACAGAGGGGGTATAACCTGCTCTTGCAGGAGGCTCACCCGCTGCTAGTCCCACTTCGCGTAAAGCCCTGGCGTAACGGGTAACAGAATCCATCATCAAAATAACGCTTTGTCCTTGATCTCTAAAATACTCAGCAATGGCAGTTCCTATGTAGGCGGCATTGATCCTAAGTTGGGCTGATTGGTCTGAGGTGGAAACAATAACAACCGAGCGGGCCATCCCTTCGGGTCCTAAGTCATTTTCAATAAATTCTCTTACTTCTCGACCCCGTTCCCCAATGAGTGAAATTACATTAACATCAGCTTTTGCATTTTTGGCAATCATCCCTAAAAGAGTCGATTTACCACCGCCAGCTGCTGCAAATATACCCATCCTTTGTCCAACACCAACAGTCAATACCCCATCAATAGCTCTAACGCCTGTAGATAGGGGCTCATCGATCATTTTTCTTTTTAGAGGGTCTGGAGGAGCGCTTGTAACAGATTGATGATCCTCAAGATCAAGGGGGCCTTTTTCCTCTAAATCTAACGGCTCTCCAAGAGCGTTGAGAATGCGTCCTAAAATGCCTTGTCCTATTTTGATTTGTAGCGGAAGTCTTGTAGGAATAACTTCTGATGAAGGGCCAATCCCATACATTTCTCCAAGGGGAGAAAGTAGAACTTGTTCCTCATTGAATCCTACAACTTCAGCAAGTAAAGGTTTAGGATCCCTTTTTATTAGGCAAATATCACCTACTTTAACACGAGGGACAACAGCTTTTATGAGCATACCAATAATTTCTGTGATCCTTCCATGCACCGTCGTGAGTTCGATATCATCGATGTGATGAAGGAGTTCGTCGAAATTATTTTCATCGCTCATATTAAATCTGGATGTTCATGAGTTGTTTGAAATCATCAACAACTTTAGATAAAAGAATAGAAGAAAATTCTATCTGCTGCTGTGCTTGGTTAATTTTTACTTGAACAAGAAGCATTTCCGCAGGGTTTAAGCTAGTAGGATCGGATGAAATTTTAGAAAGCTGTTGCTTTGCGCTCGATATTTGATTAGACCCATCATTAATCAGCCCAACAAATTTTCCAAGCGGGCCATCAAGGGCTTTAGGATGAGGCCCTGGTTCAACGCCTATTTTGGTATTAACCGTGCGAAGGTTTTCATTGGCATTGGTCATGTTTTTAGTCAAAAGGGTATTATCTTGGGGTTTAATCCGAAGATTGGGAGTTTGAGCTTGAGCCTGCATGTCAGAGATCTGATTTTGAGAAACCTGAAGTCCTTTTTGCATGGTTTCATAACTTGGACCTGATACTGGATTTGTACCAGGCAGGATATTCATCGGTGAGGGCGCTTGAGAGGGACTCATTTTTGTAGATCCTGGTTGCATCATCTCAGCAAAATTTCCTCCCATCCCTTCTTCAGTTTCTTGGGTGGGTTGAATACTACGCAAAGGATCAATTTGATCAGGACGGATCGGATTTCCCGGGGTCATTTTTTATTTTCCTTTCATCGGAGGACTGTGATGCTTAAGATGCATATCAACAAAAGCCACACTATCTTCTGTCAGTTTTTTAACCGCCGGATCATGAGAGTGGGCACCTGTTTCTTTAAGCATTTTTTCCCCTTTTTCCATGGATTTTGGAATGAGAGATAAAGTTAGTCCTAAAAAAGTTTTAGCCATTTCATTATTAGGCTCTTTTTTTAAGACCGCTTCAAACGATTTAGCGGCTTGTTCAAGTTGCATTTTAGTAAAATGAACATAACCATCAGCAATAGTAAGAAGAGTATTTTCTGGATGTAACAGTTTAGCAGCGGCAAAAAGGTCTCTTGCTGAAAAGT
>CAIPRZ010000060.1 GCA_903867585.1 uncultured Chlamydiae bacterium | reverse complement strand
ATTTAAAAGGATTAAGCGTTGATTACTCAGATTTATTTGATAGCGATATAAACGTATTAAAAAAGGAAAAAGTAAGACAAAAAGAGTTTCTTGAAAAATTTGGTAAGGATTTACCTAATGAGCTCAAAGAATAATATTTAAACACCTAAGAAACAATTCTTAGGTGTTTAAAAAAGATTTAATGATTGTGTAATTCTTCAGGTTTAAAGAAAAACGCGATCTCTTGTTTAGCTGTTTCTTCAGCATCAGAACCGTGTACGGCATTACGATCAATAGAAACGGCAAAATCTGCACGGATGGTACCACTTGCAGCTTGTTTTGGATTGGTAGCACCCATGATATCACGATTTTTTATGATCGCATCTTGTCCTTCAAGGCAAGTAACAAGAACCGGACCTTCTGTCATAAAGGTTACAAGCTCTTGGTAAAAAGGGCGGTGAGCATGAACTTCATAAAATTTTTCTGCTTGATGCTTGCTCAAATGAACCATTTTAGCGCCGATAATTTTTAAACCTGCTTTTTCAAAACGGTGTAAAATAGCTCCGATATGATTATGCGCAACAGCATCAGGCTTAATAATGGATAAGGTTCTTTCTTTAGTCATTTCTTGGCTCCAGTGGTAGAATAATCTAATGATGGGCTATAGTATAGCCGATTATCCCTTCTAAAACAACCTTGAGTGTATGCCTTTTATTGAAGACGCACCCGATTTTTCCAAAATAAAAAAAGTCTTAGTCATAAAAATGCGCCATCTTGGCGATGTATTATTATCGACAGGAGTGATCAGCTGTCTTAAACAGCGCCATCCTCACCTTGAAATCGATCTTCTCATAAACGAAGAGGGTAAAGAGCTTTTAGATGAGGTCAAAGAGATTTCTAAAATTATTCCTTATGATCGAAAAAAGGCTAAAAAAAGTTTAATTTCAAAAATTAAAATAGAGTCTGCTCTCATTAGAACAATAGTTTCTCAAAAATATGATATGGTAATTAATCTAACTGAAGGGGATCGGGGTAATATTTTAGCTATCCTTTCGTGCGCTAAGATTAGATTAGGTCAAGAGGGTTCTCATTGGGCTTCTAGACTGACCCACCTTTACAAAAAACCGCGCACACTCCGTCATATTGTTGATAAAGATTTAGATGCTTTAAGAAGGCTTGGAATCTATCCTGAAGACCATGAAAAAAAACTTTTAATAAGCCGAAATTTACAAGCTGAAAATGAGATTAAAAGGTTTTTAGATGAAAATAAAATGGGAAGCTATTTTGTACTCCATCCAGTTTCTCGTTGGATGTACAAGACCCCAGAGGTTAAAAAATTTATCGAGCTCATAAAAAAGCTCAATAAACCCATTCTTATCACCGGCTACGATCAGGGTGAAGAGGGCTTGTTTATTAATGCTATTTTAAAAGAGTGTCCAGAGGCTAAGTATTTTCCCTCTAAGGGCTCTATTCATAAACTGATTGAAATTATCGACAAGGCGGATGGATTAATTACAGTAGATTCTTTTCCGCTTCATATTGGCTCTGCTTTAAAAAAACCGACGGTGTGTCTTTTCGGCCCGACGAGCGAATGGGACTGGGGACCTTGGCAAAATCCCCTATCCAAAGTAGTCAGTTATAACCATCCCTGCCGAGCCTGTTATAAAGATGGATGTGGCGGCGGTAAAAGATCAGAATGTTTAGAACAGATTCCAGTGAATGCGATTATTCAAGCGTGCCAAGATGTTTTTCAAATGGGGCTGTAATTTCTTGAGCCTCTTCGTTTGAGACAATGATTTGGGGTCTTACAAAAATCAGAATATTTCTTTTTTCTTGTCTTTTCATATCGTGAGAAAAAGCACTAGCAAGAACAGGCAATCCGCCTAAGCAGGGGACTTGAGATTTAGCTTGAGCCCGAGCATTACGAATCATGCCACTTAAAACAAGAAAGTTTTTATTAGGGACATGAACGTGGGTGACCATGTTGGTTTTAGTGGTTCTAATGCCACCTAAATTTTGGGTTGAAATCCCATGATAATCTTCAATGGATTCTGTGATTTCTTGATTTATATCTAAAGTGATAATTTCATCTTCCCCAAGCATAGGAGTAATACTTAGTTTTACCCCAACATCACGATATTCGATATTAGCTGTTGTTTGCTGGTTCTGGCCATTTGTTTGAATAAT
>CAIPRZ010000059.1 GCA_903867585.1 uncultured Chlamydiae bacterium | reverse complement strand
TTTTGTATGCTTGTGATTTTATTTGATTCTGACCTAAGAATTTCGGCAATAACAGGGATTGCTACTTTTTTTATCCCGTATGGCTTTCACAAGTTTAAGGAATTCAAAGAGCGCTTTTTGTAAAAGCGCCCATTAAAACTTAATCAAGACCTGCTTCATGAACGTAGCCGGTAAATATTTTGGCAAAACTCTTGATAACTTTATAAAAATATAAGGACACCATCCATAAAGCCCATCACAATATAGCTCTTTCCGTTCTGTTGAAAAGAAAAAACCGCTTCTACTTAAGGAGCATACCCCCCTCTGTTTTTACAAAATGCTCGTTTCATTACCTGGGAGTCCTATTTAACTTTCTCTTAGCTAACCCTCTGCGTTGGATTAGAAGAATTCAACACACTCGGGATATGTATCTTATTCCAATCAAAAGTTCTGAATGTGTCTCTCCATCTCCAAAAGCAATCATTAAGATAGTTGACTTCTAAAGTTTTTAATTTTTAGTTATCTAAGTAAAGCTAGGTGTTTTAAATCTAGCTTTTTTTAGGATAAATTGAATAATGGTTGAAACTAGAGTCCTAATGCATTTCTTTATCATTCCAGGCAATCCTCCAGCGATTCATTTTTATAAGTTATGGGCTGAAGAAATAAAGAAAGAATTTCCTGAAAGCTTTATTACCATCTCCTCTTATCCTCACCTTCCTGTCAGTCATGATTCTTTTGAATATTTGAATAAAACCCAGGAAATCCATGCCGAGGCTCTTTTGGCATTCAGTCAAAAAGTTCAAGGCAAAGTGATTATTATCGGTCATTCTTTGGGAGGTTGGATGGCTTTTAATTTATTAAAAAAACATTCTGAAATCATTGAAAACTGTTTTCTTCTCTATCCTTTCTTATTAAGACCTACTCTCAGGGGAAGAGCTGTTTTATCATTAATGCATTACATTCACAAAGTGCCCCTTTTGGAGAAGCTATTACTAAGCAGCCGAGGTTTATTAGAAAAGCTAATAGATCCCTTAAAGTATGTGACAGATGGCGAATTACGAATAAGTATCGCTTTGTCTTGTCACGAACATCGCGTCATAGGTCACAATAACAGCTTTCTTGAAATCCCTGAAGTCTCTAAAAAGAAACTCCATCTAATCTATTGTGACAAAGACACATGGTGTCCTAAGTCGACGATTCAAGAGATGAAAAAAACAGCGACTTGCCAAAAGACCGATACCTCGCACGATTTTATAACCTATCCCAAAGAACGCATTCTTGTTTTAGAAGCGCTTAAGCAACTTTTAGATTTACCCTCTCAAACTAGGCTCTAATGAAACAACTTTTTAGTTGAAATCCAAATAAGGAAATCGACATCAAGCATAATATAAAGAGTGTTGGCTTCATTGCTGGGGCTCCAAATCCTAGTAATTAAATACTGCTAGCCTACTGCCTTAAACTAATTTTCTATATAAAAAAACTCAGAATTTCCATAAGCGAATGATCTTTAATCATTAATGTTATTTTTTTAGAAAATTAAAAAAACATTTTTAAAAAAAAAATTGAAAAAAAATCTTTAAAAGCACATAGAAAAAATAGAAGTCTATATAGGAGTCATAGATGGATTTATCAATTTTTTTAGCCAGAGTACTTGGCCTTTATTTATTAGCTGCTGTAATTGAATTACAATTAAGACATAAAGATGTAGAGAAAGCCATAAAAGAACTTGCTACAAGTAATGCAAATAGCATGATTATTGTTAGAGGTTCTTATTCTTTACTAGTTGGATTAATGATTGTATTAAGTCACCCTGCCTACACCCAAAGTTGGGAAGGTCTTATTACACTTGCAGGTTATCTTCTTGTTCTTAGAGGGGTTTTAGGTGTTCTTTGCCCAAATTACCTCTTCAAGAAAATCCTTCCTGTTTACCATCGTAGAGCACGCTTAATGGGCCTTTTACTATTAGCTCTAAGCGCTTACTTTATTTATCAAGGTTTTTGGGTTGCTTAAGCCCTAATATTAAAATCCCTTAACTTGTTAAGGGATTTTAATTCTTTAAATGAGTGTTACCTTCTTTACTTTTTCCTTAACAAGACAAATCCCTTTAGTTTGAGACCCTTTCACTTCGATATCACCTAAGTTGATTACTGTTTTAGAATCTTTAGAAGCGGTTTTAGAAGTTAGCTGAACCTCAATTTTTTGATCATTTTTGGCCGATATTGCGATTAATTGAGATCCTTCTTCAAGATAGGAATACATTTTATCTAAGATGAATTTATCAACGACAAATCTTTTAACCCAAAGATGTCCGGTTTTAGGATGTTTATAAAGGGCGCTTAAAATGGTTTTCTTGTCAGCTATTCCCACCCATGCGAGCCCATCAAAATACTGTTTTTCTGGAATATTTGTGGCCTTATAGCGTCCATCCTTAAAAAGGATGAGCAGTTTGTCAAAATTGGTCCCCTTGAATTGAATAGTTCCTGAAACTTTTGTCCCAACATAGGAAGACTCTTCATCATAACCAATTTTAATATCTTTGGTTTCAATAGCTCTTTTATCAAGTTCTTCTATCGCTTTGATTCGGGTTTTTCGGGGAAAATCTGCGCCATATTTAGTACTTAAAGTTTTGAGATAATTAATCGTAAACTTTTTGACATTCTTTAAGTTTTTTTCAATTCCTTCAAGACTCTCATCTAATGCCTTAATTTCATCCTGATTTTTATTGATATCAAACTGGGAAATGCGTCGAATCGGTATTTGTAACAGCCTGTCATGATCTTCACGAGTAGGGACTCGCAATAGCTTTTTAATAAATGGTTTTAAGGATGTGGTTAAGGCCTCATGGATTCCATCAAGGGTTTTAACTGTTTCGATTTTCTTATAAAGCCTTTTTTCAATAAAAATCCGTTCTAGGGTTTTATAAAAGATGAGATTTTGTAGCCTGTCTTTTTCTATTTGCTGCTCTTTTTTTAAAAAAAGAACAAGATTTTCTGTATTATGAATTAGGATCTGATTAACATCGGTCTCCCAAGGCATATTGTCTTTAATAACAATAATTTGGGAATTTAGAGAAACCTCGCATTCGGTAAATCCATATAAAGCATCAAGCAACTCTTCGGCATACTGACCGCGGGGAAGTTTTATTTCGATTTCAACAGTTTCTGCTGTGTAATCGTTGATTTCTTCAATTTTGATCTTCCCTTTTTTAGCCGCTTCGTCAATGGATCGTATAAGACTTTCTGTGGTAGTTCCATAGCAAATTTCTTTAATGAGTAAGGTTTTAGGGTCAATAATATCAATTTTGGCTCTTAGTTTTACCTTACCCCATCCTTTGTCATACAAACTTTTATCCATGACTCCCCCCGTTGGGAAGTCGGGAAATAATTTAAAATTTTTACCTTCAAGATAGCTAATTTGGGCATCTAAAAGTTCTGTAAAATTATGAGGCAAAATGCGTGTTGACATTCCTACGGCGATCCCTTCAGCTCCTTGCATGAGTAAAAGAGGGATCTTGGATGGCAAAACCACCGGTTCATTATTACGACCATCATAAGAGGGAATCGTTGGGGTAATGTCAGGATTAAATAGGGTCTCTTTAGCCAGCTCTGAGAGTCTTGTTTCGATATAGCGAGACGCTGCCGAGGGGTCACCGGTAAAAATATTCCCAAAATTTCCCTGTTTATCTAACAGATACCCTTTATTAGCTAAGTTTACTAAAGCTTCATAGATGGCCGCATCACCATGAGGGTGTAGCTGCATGGTTTGACCAACGATGTTAGCTACTTTATGAAGTTTATCATCATTTTGTCGCCAAAGGGTTTCTAAAATCCTTCTTTGAACAGGTTTTAGCCCATCAACCACATCAGGGATGGCTCTATCTAAAATGACATAGGAGGCATAAGTAATAAACTGCTCTTCCATTTGAGATTTTAAATCACTCATCAGGCCGCACCAAATTTTTCATAATAAACTCTTTTCTAGCAGGCGTATTTTTACCCATATAAAACTCTAAAGTCGGTTTAATATCCGATAAGT
>CAIPRZ010000058.1 GCA_903867585.1 uncultured Chlamydiae bacterium | reverse complement strand
CATAATAAACATCATTTTGACAAGAAGCGATTTGAGGGGTAGCAAACCGGTTATCTTTAAAATTATCATACCGTTTTATACCCGGGGCCTGATCTAAAATGGCGTGAATTTCATCTAAAGATAAATCATTCTCAAATTCAACATAGGCTGATATCGCATGGGCTCTTAAAGTGGGCACTCGTACGCAGGTGGCGCTTACTTTAAAATTAGGATTACCTAGTATTTTTTGTGACTCAGTTCTAATTTTGATTTCTTCTTCATTATCATCTTCAGATAAAAAAGGGGCGTTGTGGGCAAAAAGATTAAAAGCGTAGGGATCTTGAAAGGCCTTTTGCGAATAGGGTTCGTTGTTTAAGTAGGCTTGTGTTTCTTTTTGCAACTCTTCCATCGCAAAATAACCTGCTCCAGAGGCTGCTTGATAGGTTGAAAGGAGCGTTTTTTTTGGACTAAAGACTTTAAAAAGGGGGGCAAGAACCATTAAGTATAAGGTGGTGACGCAATTAGGAGACGCGATCCAAAAATCTTTTGTAAAATCACATGATTCGGGATTAATTTCAGGGATGATTAGGGGAACGTCTGCCTCTTGTCTAAAGACAGAGCTTAAATCAATTACTGTTGCTTTTAGATCTTTTAATTGGGGTCTTAGAATTGAAGAGACTTTACTGCCAGCTGCTAAAAAGACCGTATCTGGGCTTTCAGTAAATAAGACAGAAAGGGGTTTTATGATAAATTCTTGCTCATTTACGACTATTTTTTTTCCAACAGATTTAAGAGACGCGATTAAGAGTAGTTTATCCTCATCATATCCGGCGTTTACCGCTAATTTTGTTAATTCTAAACCGGTTGCGCCAGTTGCGCCAATAATTGCAATTTTTTTCATTTAATTTAACTTATTATAGTTTATTGAATTAATTTAATTTGAAATATATAAGGAAATTAAATTAATTCGGTATTTGATTGTTCAGGAAATGGGGCTTACCTATATTGGCCTTTTTAGGTCTTCTGATGGGAATTTATATGGTACATCGGGGAAATAAACAACCCCCTGTGCCACCGATTGCTTATATGCCTCCTAAAGCGCCTTATATAAGTTACATAGCCGCCTCCGGAATTGTAGAAGCAGCTAGTGAAAACGTTCCAATTGGTGTTCCTAATGGACAAGTTGTGGAAAAAGTATTTGTTCAGGTGGGCGATTTTTGTAAATCAAAAGATCCTTTATTCCAACTCGATACTAGAGTTTTCAAGGCTCAAGTTGAGCAGGCAAAAGCCTCTGTGGAAACTTATAAAGCTCAGCTTCATAAGCTTATTGTTCAGCCCCGTCCAGAAGAAGTTCCCCCTTTAGAATTTGAGATGCTAGCTCAAGAGGCTATGTGGCAAAAAGCAAAAGCGCATCTTGGTATTTATTTAGATGTTAAAAATCCGGATGCAATTAGTAAAAATGATTATCAAAATGCGTTATGGGATGAAAGATCGACGTATAATTCTTATAAAGAAGCGGAAGCTAATTTAGCTCTAAAGCTTGCTGGGGCTTGGATTGAAGATATTAATATTGCCTCACAAAGTCTTGCTGAATCAGAAGCCGCGCTTGATGTGGCACTAGCTGAGCTTGATCAAACCATGGTTAGAGCCCCTTTTGATGGGCAAGTGCTTCAACTTAAACTTTATCCAGGATCTTACGCTCAATCTTTCTATAATATCCCTTATTACCAAGATGCGATGCTTATTTATGGATGTGTAAATCCATTGCATATAAGGATAAGTATTGATGAAGAAGATGCTTGGCGCTTTATTCCAAAATCAGGAGCAACCGCATTTATTCGAGGTAATGGTCAATTATTTACCCGCTTAACTTATGTTAAAACTGAACCTTATGTGATTCCTAAACGTTCTTTAACAGGAGACGATCGGGAGCAAACCGACACCCGTGTCCTCCAGGTCATTTATAGCTTTGATAAAGGGCAGCTGCCTGTTTATGTCGGCCAGCTTATGGATATATACATAGAGGCCCCAAGTAATCCTTTATGAAAAAATCACTGCTTGTTCTTTTATTGTTATCAGGCTGTAAAGGGGGATATAAAGCTCCAGATGTAGCTTTAAATAATGAATTTTTATCTCAAGAGGCTACCCTAGATGAGAAGAAATTCAATCCTTTTTTTTGGGAAGCTTTAGAAGATCCTACTTTGAATCAACTGGTGAAGCTTGTTGAAGAAAAAAACTACAACCTTTTGAGTGCTTATGAAAAAATTAAAGAGCTTAGAGCTCAATACCGTTTTCAAAACTCCAAATTTTTTCCTCAATTCTCTGGTGCTGGCGATATTAATCGGATCAAAGAAACACAAACTTTAACCTATTCTAGATTCTTAGGTCAAACCCTTCAAACCACCTATGCTTTAGGGTTTGATACAATTTGGGAGCTTGATTTTTTTGGGGTTCAACAACAGGTTAAGCGAAGCGCTTTTTTCACCATGATGAGCCAGGTGGAACAAGTAGCTTATACAAAGTTGTCCCTTGTATCAGAGCTTGTACTTCAATATTCTAACCTAAGAACATTTCAAAATCTGATCGATCTATATAAAAAAGAGCTTAAAGTTCTCAAAGAAATTGAGGATTTAACCTCCATTCAATTTACAGCTGGACTACAGGATCAAACCACCACCTTAACCGATTTAGCACGAGTTCAAGATAAACAAGCCCTTCTTGATAGAACTCAAGCAGATGTAGATCGGGTTATTTTTTTAGTGACTCAATTAACTGGTCAATTTCCAGACAAAGAATATGACAAATTAACCAAGTATGTCCCCTTAAAATCAGATATCCCCCTTATTTATGCTGATATCCCATCTAAAATTGTCTTAAGCCGGCCCGATGTGTGTGTAGCTAGATTCAATCTTTTTTCAGCTCAAGCTAATCTTAAAAAGGCCTATAGGGATTTTTTCCCCCAATTTAATATTACAAGCAATTATGGAGTCCTCTCTAACTTCGCTAATCTTCTGTTTAAAAAGCAGTCTATTAATTGGAATATCATGCCGGGTTTTAATGTGACTTTGATCGATTTTGGCGCTCTTGTTGCTGAAAAAAATGTGGCTAAATCTAAAGAAAAGCAAGCCTTATACGCTTATGAAAATTCCCTAATCGGGGCTTTTGCTGAAATTGAAACAGCCCTTTTTGGGGTGCAGGCCTCCGATAGGCAAATTGAATCTCTTCAAGAGGAGCTTTTGTCTTTACAAGAAAAAACAGCCGATATTTATGAACAGTTTAGGATCGGATTGATTAGCAAAACCAATTATCTAGAATCTTATTTAGAAGAGCTTCTTATAGAAGAATCCTTAGTTAATGCGATCAATGATCGAATGGGCTTCACCATTTCATTTTATAAAGCTTTAGGTATTAGATTATGAAAATGTCTAAAATTGCTGTTAAAATGCTGATAGGTGATAAAGCTAAATACATTGGTATTGTTTTCGGGCTGACTTTTGCCTCTTTCATCATCACCCAACAAGCTGCTATTTTTATCGGTCTTATGACAAGAACGTTTGGATTTATTACCGATACCGATCAAATCGATATCTGGGTAATGGATGATGGGGTTACCTATATTGATGAGGTCAAGCCGTTAAAAGATACCGATTTATACCGGGTAAAAAGTATTGAAGGGGTCAAATGGGCGGTCCCTTTTTTCAAAGGGATCATCCGAGCCAAACTTCATAATGGTCATTTTGAAACCTGTAATGTTTTTGGAATTGATTCGCCGACATTAATCGGAGGCCCTCCCATTATGCTACAGGGAAAAATTGAGGATTTAAGAACCCCTGATGCGGTCATCGTCAACCGGATTGGGGCTGAAAAAAAATTGGCTACTAAATATTACTATGAAGGGAAGCTCTATCGAAGACCATTACAAGTGGGAGAAACTTTGGAGCTTAACTATCAAAGAGCTGTTGTTGTGGGTATTTGTGAATCAACCCGGACCTTCCAATCACAACCTGTAATTTATACAACCTATAATAGGGCTATTAACTACGCTCCTACAGAAAAAAGGCTTTTATCTTTTGTTTTAGTGAAAGCAGAAAATCCAAATCAGATTCAAGAGCTTTGTAATCAAATAAGCCGCATCACAGGGTTAAAAGCGTTAACCCGTTCTCAATTTGCTTGGTCTACAGTTAACTATTATCTAAAAAATACCGGTATTCCCATTAACTTTGGAACCGCTGTAATTTTAGGTTTTGTTATCGGAATGGCTATTGTTGGACAAACGTTTTATAATTTTACCCTAGATAATCTTCGCTATTTTGGAACCTTTAAAGCGATGGGAGCTAATAATCACATGCTAACTAAAATGATTATCGTTCAAGCCATTTTAGTGGGTTGTATTGGTTGGGGATTGGGACTTGGGGGAGCTGCGGCTTTTGGTCTAATATCATACGGAACAGAGCTTTCTTTTAGGCTACCTATTCAGCTCATGCTTTTTTCTTTTTTTAGTATGGCCTTTATTTGTCTGATTTCAGCGATCATTAGTATTCGGACAGTAACAAGATTAGAGCCTGCCATTGTTTTTAAATCTTAAAAGAAGCTCATTTTATGCCTAATGTTCTTGTAAAACTTGAAGCGATAGATAAAACCTACGGGGAAGGTAATACCGCCACCCATGCCATAAAAGGAATAGATCTAGAAATCTATGAAGGGGAGCTTTTAATGATCGTAGGCCCTTCTGGTTCAGGAAAAACCACTTTAATTTCAATTATTGCTGGTATTTTAGATGCCAGTTCAGGGACCTGTACCGTGCTTGGTCAGAACATGCAGTCGATGCATAACGGAGAAAAAACAAAATTTAGAGGAGCTAATATCGGTTTTGTTTTTCAGGCGTTTAATCTTGTTCCAATGCTTTCCTCTCTTGAAAATATCGCCATTCCTCTAATTATTAATGGAGCCGAATATGAGGATGCGATTAAAGAGGCTACTAAAATGATTACTGTCATGGGAATGCAAGAAAAAATCGAATCTTTTCCTCCAGAATTATCAGGTGGTCAACAGCAAAGGATAGCGATTGCCCGTTCTTGCATTCATAGTCCCAAAATCATTGTATGCGATGAGCCCACAAGTGCCCTTGATCACGAAACAGGAGCAAAAGTTTTAGATCTTCTTAAACAAAAGGCTTTAGAACCAGGCCGTGCTTTAATCGTTGTTACACATGATGCGCGCATTTTTTCGTTTGCTGACCGTATCGTGCGTATGGAAGATGGTAAAATTGTAGAAACTACTTTAAAGCAAACAGATACCGGCCAGCATTGATTTAGTTAAAAAAACAGCAGATGTTTTAGCTGCCACTATGGTTACTAGGGGATTTAAAGCTGCAGCGATGCCTCCAGTTAAAACCACAAGTGTAATAGTTAAGTGAGCCCAGGCTAGAGATCTTACAGGTTTATATTCTGTGATTTGTTTGAGTGTACAACCAGCTTCCACAATATCTTGCGCCGCATCAAGAGATCCTTTAGAAATTCCAGCAATCCCGTTTACAAGACCAAACATACCTGTAAAAGGAACCGATAATATAGATAAAGCTCCAACAGCGATTTGTGAAACGCTTTGTAAAGGATGAAGAGGGTGGACAACATCTTGAGCAATTTGCATGCAGTCAGCAACTTTTCTTAGCATAAATTCTCCATTAGGGTATTCAAGTAAAATTTTTATCAAATTTACTCTATTTTAGCAAAGTTTTGCCAAACATTGGGATCTTAGGGTATCTTAAGAGTTTCATAATTTAAGACGATTTACTATGGATCCCTCACACGATATAATTTCTTCTTTAAATCAAGCCCACGGTGCTGCCGATATTTATCTAGAAAAAAAGACGCTTCATTTTATTGAAACTTTTACCTCAATGCTTGTTACCTGCTTTAAAGAGGGTGGTAAGCTTCTTGTTTGCGGTAATGGGGGGAGTTTATGCGATGCGATGCATGTGGCTGAAGAGTTTACTGGGCAATTTCGAAAAACACGAAAAGCGCTTCCAGCTATCGCCCTTGCTGATGCCTCTCACATAACCTGTGTGGCTAATGATATGGGTTTTGATCAGGTGTTTTCTCGAGGTGTTGAAGCTTTTGGAAAGCCTAAAGATATTTTACTCATCCTTTCAACAAGTGGAAATTCTAAAAATGTTGTCCACGCTTTAGAAAAAGCTAAGGAACTAGGACTATTTGTAGTTTCTCTTCTTGGTAAAGGGGGTGGGGCTTTAAAAGGTAAAAGTGATTGTGAAATCATAGTGGGTGATTTTATTTATTCAGATCGTATTCAAGAAATCCATATGACGTTGATGCATATTGTGATTGAAGCTTGCGAAAACCGTCTTTTTTATCAAAGCTCTCGACATGAAGAT
>CAIPRZ010000057.1 GCA_903867585.1 uncultured Chlamydiae bacterium | reverse complement strand
TTACATCTAAGTTTTTATTAGAAGATAGCAACTTACTGTGTAGCCAAGCCTTAATTGCTTGATTGAAAATGGAAGCGATCTTTTCTAAAGGCTTGATAATAGGCCAGGTGACTACATAAAGGGCTGTTGAAGAGATTTTGTAAACAGCGTTAATCATTAACTACCTAAATTAAATGCTTTAAAGAAGCTATCATAGATGAAAATCTTTCAGGCAACATCGCCCGATTTTGATTTCCAAGAGCTGGACCGAAAGCTAAAATTGATAATAATTTTTTATCGATTAGTTCTTTATTATCGCGATTATGAAAAGCATGAAGCATAGCTAATTGAGACGCTCCCCGATCGACTGTGCTTTTACAAGAAATATTTAAGGTCTTAGCCTGAGATGAAACACAAAGGATTTCTATAATCTTAGAATAACAAAGCTCAATAAATACTTTCCTTTCTTGAACAGAAAGGCTGGTTTTCCCAGAGAAAAATTCTTGGTGTATTTGCTCTAAGATGGGTGAGAACTGAGATTTTACATCGATATTTTTAGGAAAAATAAAATTCTCATTTTCAATCATTCTATTAATAAATGATTTTTTAAATAATTGAGCGTCAGAAACATCAGCAAAAGATTTAGATTGTGAGTAGAAAGAGGTGTCTTTATCTAAAGAACAAAAAATAAAGTTAGGAAATTTTTCTGCAAGATTAGCCAAAGCTTCAGTTCTTCTTTTTTCACTACCCCAAGAGCTGACCATCAAATTGATATAAAGATGGGTTTGTCCAGATTTTAATAAACTTTGAAATTCTGGGACAACAGTAGAAACTGTTTTTCCTAAAAAGTGATCGTCAAAGGTAGCATTGGGAGTTCTTATAACTTCTACTTTTTGATCATTAAAATTTAGATAGTAAAGATGAGATGGAAGATCTCCCTCTAATCGAGGGTCATAATATTTAGGTCCTAAATGGTTATTATAAAACCAGCCATTTGCCAAAAAATTATAATGAGAATCTAAAAAACTTAAAAACTTTTCTTTAGAAAAACTTTTGACCTGGTCTAGATTTTTAATTTTAAATTCATTTTCAAGAAGGCGCTGGTAAGATGGAAAAAGATTTTGCTTATAAATTGTACAACAAAGGTCCTGAAGATCTTTATTTTCAGGCTCTTTTATAAGGTCTTGTCTTAAGACCTTAGTAAAGATTTCATAATTTGATTTATCAGCTTTTTCGATAAATTTTATAGCTGCAAGTTTAAGCTCATCAGAAAAAACTGTTGAAGTATCAATGATTTTTGATTGCATTAATGATTGGAATTCTTGATAAAAACTGTTTCGATAAAACCTAAAACCAGGTTCTGGACGAAAAATTTGTCGGGAAAGAAACTGAATAGCGCTATTGAAAATATGGGCTATGGCACTTACATATTGATTAACTAACTGCACTATATCATAGCTTTTTGCTGAGACAGGATTAATCATTTTATTTACCTTTAGCTATGTTCAATAAAAATTGGTAATTCAAGATTTTTTATCTTTTTTAATGTATCCTCAAAACGGACCATGTGAGATTTTTTTTCATTAAATCTGTCATGTTCGTTAACTGCTAAAACTAATTCAGAGGCCCCCTCTTCACAACCAATAGAAGCAAATTTCCTTAAAAGTTTTTGCAAAGGATCCTTAGTACATTCTTCATGACGAGCTATTGTGTCGGGTACAATACGACCTTCAACCTCAATAAGTGTTTTAGGGCTTTTTTGAATCCCTTGATGGGAGTCCTCTAACCAATGAACCGCAGGATTTAGGCCAGCAGATTCGATATCTTTTAAGGGATCCTTAAGATCTCCTAAAAAACCTGAGGCTTTTTTGGTATGGGAGATTAAATACTCAAAATCGCAGGCTTTTCCAGCATGGTGGGATTTGGACATCAAGTCTTTGATTTTATCAATCATAGAGCCCATGAATCCGATGTCAACAAAAAGTAGTCCTTCAGGACCGGTTGTGTTGGGTATTTCTTGGTCAAGATAACGAGTAGCTATTTTTTTATTTTCTTCGCAAGTCTCTGAAGCCCAAGCTATTACCTTTCTAGATAAATAAACAAGCGATAACCGATCCGGTGTAAGATTTGGGTATTTCGACTGAAATTCGGGGTTCTTGATTAATTCTTGAGCCACATGAAAAGGGGCGATACCGTCTCGAGCCATAAAAACAATCGATTTATTCTCTTTATTAGCCTTTTCAAAAAGGTGTTCCACCCATAATCTTACCATAGGACCATAGATCTTATAACCGCGTGCATAATAAGTTAAAATCTGGTTAATAGCAGCATTTTTAGCTTCTTTTGAATCCTCAGGCATCAATTTTTCAACGTCTGCCTCAATTCGACCTCTAACTTCAACTTGTTGACTATCAGTTAGTAAAGATATATCTTCATCACAACCCCTTTTTTCCCAGTTTTTTATATGCTCAAGATTTGACCAAATAAAAAAAGTTGAAGTAATGGCTTTAAAGGCAATATGGGCCAAATGCTCGATAGATACAAAGGCTTTTTCTGCTATTTGAATCACCCTAGCAATCACTGATTTAGACGAATCAAGGTAGCGATCATCTGCCCTTTTTAAGGCCGCAGCGTACCCATTAAGAGCTGAATGAAGAGGAATATAAAGATTATAAAGCTGTTCGTGTGAAATATTAAAAGTTGTTTTCATAACACCACATTTATTGTTTTATTTAGAATCGATTATACTATAAAAAAATGTTTTAAATAAAGTTATTTTATCTTTATTAAATCTTAACAACATGCTAAAAAAACAGCCAGTATCCCTACTTGAAGTAAAGTACCCCTAAAGGCTAATATAAGTGTCTTTTCAAGACTTGAGGTAATATGGCTAAAGGCGCAAGGGAAAACATTAAATTAAAAAGTAGCGAAAGCACAGAAGTTTATTGGACAACCAAAAATAAACGTAACGTGACAGAACGTATTGAGCTAAAAAAATACGACAAAAAACTAAAAAAACACGTCATCTTTAAAGAAGCTAAATAACAGCTTTTTCTATCTAGAGAATTTAAATGATTTGGGCTATGATCCCAAATATGTTTGAATTCTCTATTGCTCTTCGGTATCTCCTTCCTAATAAAAAACATAAAACTCTCTCTTTTGTTGGAGTTTTTGCCACCTTTGTTATTGCAATTGTTTTATGGTTATTAATGGTGTTTTTATCCATTACTAAAAGCATTGAATCGCAGTGGCTAAGCAAAATGACAGCCTTAAGCGCCCCTATACGAATTAAGCCGACAAAAAATTATTTCAGCTCCTACTATTACCAAATTGACCAACACGCTGAAGCCTCTAACTACCGCTTAAAAACCCTTAAAGATAAACTCGAATCCCCCCTCTCAGATCCTTTTAATCCTGAAATTGATCAAAACATCGCTCACCTCCCCATGCCGCATCGAGATAGCCAAGGGCAGCTTATTGATCCTGTTAAAAGACTAGAGCTTGTTTTAAACAGGTATAAGGCACAAAAAAAAATCCGCTTTCAAGAATATGCTTTAGCTGCTGGAGCTCTTCATTTAAACCTAAAAAAAGAGGGCCAAAATCAGACCTTAAATCAAATTCTGTATCTGACTAGCTACTCTAACGACACCCTAGATCAGGGCCGTCTAATCGAAACTTGGGATGTTTTAGATCTTAATCACCTTTTAAAAAACACAAGTCTTGAGCCCTATCTTTGGAAGAGCGATGAGATTTTAAGACATATCGATATTCAATCGATATCTATAGAGCCTTTTAAACTCCCCCTACCTAAAAACTTTTCGTCAAAAGATGGTGTTTTAGAAGCTTTTGCAGAGATCAATGCAGAAGGCAAAGTAAAAAAAGTTATGGTTGTTCCAGGACTTGATACCTCTTTAGTTAAAAATCCTCATATAAAAAAAGGGCTCTTCAATAAAAAAACAAAGACCTTTGAAGGGCAGCTTTTATCTGATAATCAATTGTATTTAGGTTCGGTGGATAAACTTGAACTTGAAGCCATAAAGTCCACAGACCATGGGCGCAAATTCTTGTTTAAAGGCCAGCTTGCCGATCAAACCTATTTTTTTGAGCTCTCAGCCCAGGATTTCTCGGTTTCTAAATTCAAAACCAAAAAATCGGTCATCCCACAAATTCAAGAGATCTTAGCTAAAGCTAGCTCCCAAACTCCTCATCCAGTTCTTGTTCCTAAAAGCTTTAAAGAGCAAGGGGCTAAAATTGGAGATAAAGGCTTTTTATCTTATGGGGCAAAAACTGTCTCCGGTTTTCAGGAAATGAAAACCCCCATTCTTGTTGCAGGTTTTTACGATCCGGGCCTATTTTCTGTTGGAGCTAAAGTGCTATTAGCCTCACGCGATTTGATTGAATTAATCGGCACAAGCGCTACTACCTATGCCCTTGATCCGGGTGAAACTAATGGCTTTTTAATTTTCACCCCCTCTTTTAAAGAGGCGACATCGATTCAAGCATCGCTTCAAGAAGCTTTAGTTCTTGCTGATATTGATAGCTATTTTGAAATCCAAACCTATAATGAGTATCCTTTTGTTAAAGAGATCTTGGAACAATTTGGTTCTGACAAACTGATTTTTTTCCTAGTGGCTTTTATCATCTTTATGGTGGCCTTAAGCAATGTGAGTTTTTTAATGCAGCTTCTTGTTCGCGATAAAAGCCATGAAATGGCTATTATCCGCTCTTTAGGCGCCTCCTATCAAAGTATTAGAAAGATCTTTATGTTTGCAGGGATTTTCCTCGGTTTAATAAGCACGCTAATCGCTTATATTTTAGCATTTTTAACTTTGCATTTTATACAACCTATACTTAAAGCTTTGAGTTTATGTATGGGACAATCCATGAATTTATCACAGTTTTACGGCATCGCTCATCATGTACATATTGAGCCTTCGCTTATTTTGATTCTTTGTGCTCTTGTCCCACTTCTATGTGCTTTAGCGGCAGGATTTGCGACTGGTAAATTTAGAAAAAAAACCTGCGCTGAATTTCTCAAGGAGCCCCGTTAATGTTAAAGGCGTGTAAAATCTCCAAGTCTTTCGGAACTAATCCATTATTGAATGAAATTGACTTCACTTTAGAAAAGGGTTTCTCCTGCGCCATCATCGGACGATCGGGTGAGGGTAAAAGCACGCTGCTTCATATTTTAGGTTCCTTAGAAAATCCCGATTCTGGAGAGCTATTTATGGATAATCAAAAAATAGAGCCTTCTAGTAGCGAAAAGATCAGAAAAAATTCTATGGGATTTATATTTCAAAATTTCAATGTGCTTGAAGATTTTTCTGTTTTAGACAATCTTAAAATAGCTAGTTTAATTAGAGGCACCTCTTACACCAAAGAGGGATTATTAGAACACCTTGATAAGGTGAATTTAAAAACTCATGCAGCTACGATGGCTAGATATTTATCTGGTGGTGAGAAGCAAAGACTTGCCATTGCACGCGCTTTGATGCACCAACCAAAACTTGTCCTAGCTGATGAGCCGACAGGAAGCCTTGATCAAACCCAAGCTTTGCAAATTGAACAACTTTTACTTGAAAGGGTAAAACAAGGACAAACTTCCTTAATTATTGTGACACATGATTTAGAACTGGCCAAAAAATGTGATCGGATCTTACATCTAAAAGACGGAAAGCTAAAAGAGTACTTATGAAAATTACCATCATCGGAACTGGATATGTAGGATTAGTTACAGGAGCTTGTTTTGCAGAAGTTGGTCATCAGGTAGATTGTATTGATATTAATAGTAAAAAAATTCAGCTCTTAAAAATTGGGGTATTACCTTTTTATGAGCCAGGACTTGATACCATTGTTGAACGAAACCATTTAGATTCGCGCCTTTATTTCAAAGATAATTATACCCAGCTTGATCCAAGCTGCTCCCTATTTTTTATTGCAGTACCTACCCCTTCGGCCCCTGATGGCAAATGCGATTTAACCCATGTCTACCAGGCCCTAGAATCTATTCTTGCAAATTCAAGAAATTCCCTGATCATTGTAATTAAATCAACGACCCCTCCTGGGACGATTGAAACTCTAGAAAAGATGAGTAGTAAATACACAGCTCAAGGTAGAAGCGTTGTTTTTGTTTCTAATCCTGAATTTCTAAAAGAGGGATCTGCAGTTGCTGATTGTATGAAGCCTGATCGTATTATAATAGGTTCAAACTCTAAAAGTGCTCTCAAAGAGTTAAGATCTTTATACGCCCCTTTTACCCATAACCACGATCGTATCATTGAAATGGATCCCACATCGGCGGAAATGACAAAATATGCTTCTAATGCCATGCTCGCCACCCGCATCTCTTTTATGAATGAACTTTCTAAAACGTGTGAAAAAATTGGGGCTAATATCAATGCTGTAAGAGTTGGCATGGGATCTGATTCTCGCATTGGATACCATTTCCTCTACGCTGGTATTGGATGGGGTGGTTCCTGTTTTCCAAAAGACATAAGAGCTTTAATAGAACTTGCTAAAGATCAAGACTCCCCTTGTAAAATTCTTGAAGCGGTTTATGAAGTTAATCAAAAACAAAAAACAGTGCTTTGTGAAAAAATTATTTCTTATTTCAACCATCAAATGGAAGGAAAAGTCGTGGCTATCTGGGGGTTATCTTTTAAACCCGATACCGATGATATTCGTGAAGCCCCGTCACTTGAAATCATCGAGGGACTACTTAATGCTGGCGCTAAGATAAGAGCTTATGATCCCATCTGCATGCCACAGGTCAAAGAAAAATTTCCGCAAATCGAATTTTGCCAAGATCCTTATATGACAGCTCATGGAGCTGATTGTGTGGCTCTTTTAACAGAGTGGAAACAATTTAGAAGCGTTGATTTCAAAAAACTTAAAAGTAATATGAAAGGAAAAGCTTTTTTCGACGGAAGAAATCAGTTTAACCATCAAATACTTGAACCTTTTGATCTTGATTATATTGGGATCGGTCAAGGTCGTGTGAAATCATGCGTCGAATACTCGGTTTAATCGCTGTATTTTTACTCTGTTTTTTTATTGATCTTGCGATTCCACAATCCTCTCTTGCTATGCCAATTGTTGGATTTGCCCCCTTTTTATGCACCCTTCTTGGCAGATGCTCCAAGCAAACCATTATTATAATGGCCATTTGTGTCGGTCTATGCCACGATTTATTTACACTGCAACATCGTTTAGGGGTGAGTAGCCTTGCTTATGTTTTTGCAGGGTTAATAAATCTTGTCTTTAGAAGACGCTACTACGAAGAAAATGTCATCCCTTTTTTCGGGGTTACTTTTTGTTTATCGCTCACTTATAGTCTTTTTTTTCTCCTTTTTGGTTCATTTAAAGGACTTGTTATTGCTGTAAATTTAAAAATGATCAGTTATCAGCTTATTTTATATCCTTTTTTTGATGCCGTAGTGGGTCTTGTCGGTGTTTTTATTCCTCTAAAGGTTTATGCTGCGCTCAAGAAATTAGTTAAGAAAAACGCTTATGAATCTTGAAATTTATTTAACAGCTGCCAAACAAACTGCTAAAAATGCGGGCGATTATCTTTTAAAACATTTTCATGATGCCCATCAAATAAGCTCAAAATCTCATATTAATGATCTTGTAACTGAATGCGATAAATTCTCTGAAAATTTAATCAAAAAAGAGCTCAGCTCTCAATTTCCCGATCACAGTTTCTTGTGTGAAGAATCGGGAATGGATCTTCATCAAAACAGGTTTCTTTGGGTAGTGGATCCCCTTGATGGAACGGTTAATTTCGCCAAAAAAATCCCTTTTTTTTGCGTTTCAATTGCCTTAGTTATAGACAATCATTTAAGTGTCGGAGTGATTTATTGTCCAACTACAGAAGAGCTTTTTTATGCCACCTACCAAGGCGGCGCTTATTGCAATAATAAAAAAATAACCATCTCCCATCAAAAAGATCTTAAAAGCGCCTTTGGGGCCACTGGCTTTCCCTACAGAGTTCAAGATAATGTTGAAAAAACAATACAACCCATTGTGAAACTACTCTCAATGGGAGTCCCTTTACGTCGATTAGGATCAGCGGCCTTAGATCTTGCTTATACCGCCTGTGGTCGTTTTGATCTTTTTTTTGAAGCCTATTTAGAAGCTTGGGATTATTCAGCAGGAGCCCTTCTTATTCAAGAAGCAGGGGGCGTAATTTCTGACTTTCAAAATAAAACTCTTACCTTTAAAAAAAGCTCAAGCGTCTTAGCAAGTAATAGCTCTTTACATGAGGCGATGATGAGTAAGGTTCTTATATGAAATGGTTGTCAGGCGTCCCTGTTTGTGAAGAAATACTTAATGGCATTAAAGAGGGGCTATCGGGTCCCTTAAAAAGAGCGCCATGCCTTGTTTTTCTTCTTGTTGGGGATCATGGACCTTCGAAAAGCTATGTTTCTATGAAAGCTAAAGCTTGTGAGAGAGTCGGTATCATTTCTAGAGTTATTACTCTAGATCAAGAAGTCTCCTATATAGTTTTAAAAGATCTTATAACCGATCTTAATAACGATGAGACTGTAGACGGGATTATTATTCAAATGCCCTTACCAAAAGGGCTTGAAAAACTCCCTTTAATGATAGACCCTTCAAAAGATGTTGATGGCTTTACCCCAAAAAACATGGGAAAATTGGTTCTAGAGGATTTTACAGGTTTTATCCCTTGCACCCCTCAAGGAATATTTTATTTACTACGCTATTACAACCTGTCGTGCGATAATAAGCATGTGGTTATTATGGGACGCAGTCACATCGTCGGAAAACCTTTAGTTAATTTACTCTCATCGCGAATAAACGGCGCTAATGCGACAGTCACCTGCGTCCATTCTGGTACCAAAGATGTAAAATCTATTACAAAAATGGCTGATATTCTTATTGTAGCAATCGGTCAGGCTGAACTTATTGATGCCAGCTATGTGAAGAAAGGGGCTTGTGTTATCGATGTGGGTATCAATCGAATAGATGGCAAAATTGTGGGTGATTGCAAAGCCGATTCGCTTCAACAAACTGTTTCATATTTAAGTCCAGTTCCAGGGGGCGTGGGTCCAATGACGATTGCCTGCTTGCTCTTGAATACCTACCTTAGCTATAAGGAAAAATTTAAAACTATCGGATCTTCAAAGCTTGTTTTTGAAGATCATCTACTATTAAGGAATTAATGAAGAAAAAGCCAGTAAACCCCTCACGTAAAGCAATTTTAGTTCAAGGGGTGTTAAGAACAAATGCTCGAGGATTTGGGTTTGTAACAGAGATTACTGACTATCCCGATGTTTTTATTCCTAAAGGGGCGATCGATTCCGCTGTTGATGGTGATAAAGTGGAAGTTCATGTCACCCACGAAAATTTTGAAGGCAAAGGTCCTGAAGGAAAGATCACCCAGGTTCTAGATCGAGCTCGCAAACATTTAGCCTTAATCATCACTAAGAATTCTTTGAAAACTAAATCCCTTGGTTATTCCCATGTTCTTGGTCCTCATAGGCTAATTGAAATAACCCATGACGCTAAACAGAAATTAAAACCGGGTGATCGGATTATTGCTGAAGTTAAGGATTGGGGAACAAAAAATAAACCGCTCAAAGCAAGATTTAGTCAAATCATAGGAAACATCGAAGATCCTATGTGCGATATAAAAGCCGCCTGTGAAGAATACCTCATTCGGGATAATTTTCCTCAAGATGTGATCGATGAAGCGGCCCTTTTTGGGAAAACTATTAAAAAAAATCAGCTTATTGGAAGACTCGATCATCAAGATCAATCTTGTGTGACTATAGATCCCAAAACAGCAAGAGATTTTGATGACGCTCTTTATGTGAATAAGCTTGAAAATAACCATTTCGAACTTTTTGTTCACATTGCAGATGTTGCAGCCTATGTTCCTCAACATTCAAAACTAGATCAAGAGGCCTACACTCGCTGTAATTCTACCTACTTTCCAGGCTCTTGTGTACCAATGCTTCCAGAAGCCCTATCAAATGGATTATGCAGTCTTAAACCTAATGTGGCACGCCTTGCTGCAACAGTTCACATGAACTTTAATACCACAGGCGATCTCATCGATTATAAAATTTATCGAAGCGTCATAAAATCTAAATGTCGTTTTTCCTATGAAAGTGCTAAAGAGGTCTTAGATGATAAAAAACAGTCCCCTTATAAAGCTTTATTAGAAAACATGGTTGAGCTTTGTCACCTTCTGAAAAATAAAAGACGCCAAAGAGGCAGTGTCGATTTTTCCATGCCAGAGCTTGTCATCGATGTGGATGAAAAAGGGATGCCGAAAAAAACTTTTATCGTTGAATACGATATTACCCACCAAATGGTTGAAGAGTTCATGCTTAAAGCTAATGAAATCGTAGCGATCGATTTAGATAAAAAACAGATACCCTCTTTATTTAGAATCCATGAAGCCCCTCATGAAGATAGTTATCAAGATTTCATAAAATTAGCCCGTTCTCTTGGAATGAGTTTGCCTGTAGATCCTGATGTATTTGATATCCAGAAAATGTTTTTAGAAATTGCTAAAACTCCCTTAATTAGACACTTATCTGTTGCTTTCATCCGTTCGATGCGTCTTGCGTCTTACTCTAATGATAACGTGGGACACTATGGTCTTGGGCTTACACACTATACTCATTTTACCTCACCCATAAGACGCTATAGCGATCTTGTTGTCCAAAGATTACTCTTTGAACAAGACCATACAATGAATCTTGGAGAAATTGCTGATAAATGCTCCAAAAATGAACGGATTAGTTTCAAAGCGGAGATGAGCGTTAAAAACTTAAAAAAAATGAGACTCCTAGATAAATGGATGCAGGAGAATAACAAGAAAATCTATGAAGCGCTTGTTACTAAGATCAAACCCTTTGGATTTTTCTTTGATATGTCTGATTTAGGCCTTGAGGGCTTTTTTCATTTCTCTGATTTAAAAGATGACTATTATATCTATGATGAGAAGACAGAAAGTCTTTATGGAAAACGTAAAGGAAAAGAACTTAAAAGTGGGGTCAAAATCAAAGTTCAACCTGAACATATTGATATGATCCACTCGCATGTAAATTGGTTATTTAAGGAATAAAAATGGAAAAAAGTAATACAAAATTTAAAACTAATTTTATAACAGGGCTTGTTATACTTTTACCTTTAATCTTAACCGCAGCGATTTTAGGATTTCTTGTTAATTTTTTAACCGAGCCTTTTGTAGGATTTGTTTCTAAAGCCCTTTCTCATTTATCCATAACAAGCAAAAAAATTCTTTTTATCCCTCAGGATAAATTTATTTTATACGCTTCTAAAGCTCTTGTTTTAGTAGCTCTTGTCACTGTCACATTTTTCTTAGGGCTTATTACGCGCGTTTTTTTTATGAGATCTCTTTTTTCAATCGGAGACGCTATTTTACATAAAATACCGATTGTAAAAACCGTATATAAAACGACCCAAGATATTATAAAAACTCTTTTTGTCTCTGATAAGAATTCTTTCAAGCAAGTGGTCATGGTCCCCTTCCCTAAAGAAGGGATGTACATGCTAGGTTTAATTGTTAGAGAGTCCCCTCAAATCTGCATAAATGCGATCGGGGAAGAGATGGTTTCTGTTTTAATTCCTACTACCCCCAACCCGACAACCGGATTTTTAATCATGGTTAAAAAAAGTGAGATCACTCCGATCAATATCACAGCAGAAGATGCGGTTAAATATATCGTTTCTTGTGGGGTCATTATACCATGCGAAAAACCTTAATAGCCGGTTTTGCCCTACTAGTACCCATTGTTGTAACGGTTTATTTTTTTGTCTTTTTTATTGATATCGCGGCCCTTCCTTTCTTACATTTAAGTAAAATATTCCTTACTCGTGAGTTTTTAGAAAAAATCCCATTTGTTGAAAATCATGCCTATGTTCAAAAATTAACCGCGAAATTTATTGCCGTATTGTTTCTACTTATTTGTTCTTATATTTTAGGAAAAATAGCCCGCTATAAATTTAAAATATATTTAATAGACAAACCTCTAGATCTTTTATTGAAATTCCCGGTCATTGGCTGGGTAATCAGCTTAACAAGAAATGTGAGTGCGAAACTATTTGATCCTGAAAATAAATTTTTTAAAGAATCTGTTCTTGTCCCTTTTTTTGCTCCCAACCGCTACTGCATAGGTCTTGTCACAAACAAGCATTGCCCCGAATTTATCCCTAATAATCCTGAATTAGACCGGGTTGTCTTTGTTCCTACCTCCCCCCATCCTGTATCAGGATTCCTCATTATCACAGAGGCAGAAGCGGTTAAATTAATTCAATTAGACCCTAATGAAGCTCTAGCTTTTGTGATTTCCTGCGGAACTCATGCCGATTAATTCCTATTAATCCTTATTTATTGCTATAATAGCCTGTCTCCATACAAGGAATTTAAAAAATGTTCTTAACAGTTTTAAAAATTTATTTAATACTTTTAAACCCGAATTTCTCTATTTTAGATACTTGGGGATAATACTTGCCAAGAACCAAACATTTTATCTATACTAACTCAAGTTATTTATAGGAGCTTTGACTATGGTTCGCATCAGCAAGCAGCAAGAAAGACGGATGAGATCTCCTAAAAAAAGAAAATCTCCATCCAAAAAAACAGGAAGTAAAAAGGACGCTCTCCCATTAGGATTTAAAGCCCATACGAATGCGGCTTCTCATCTAGCGTCTTCGGTATTCATCCCTCAAATAGGTTAAGTTATGTCACGTCATAATAGTTATGGTAAATCCAATAAAGGCGTTCAAAAAAGAAATGTTTTAAAACGTTTTGAGCGCGTCGATGTTTTAAAGAGATTAGGTAAATGGACCAATGGCGAAAACGCCAAAGTAACGGGCCTTCCTAAAACTCCTGTTAACATGTAACCCTTAAGTTTAGCACTGTTTTGTTAAACAGTGCTTTATTCATGAACATCTACATTTCCAATAAACAGCAAGATCTTTCGATTGATAAATCTTTAATACAAAATATCATAAAGAAGCTTAGCCTTTTTCATAAGACAAGCTTTGATGAAGTCTCTTTTCATTTCGTCAGCCCTAATAAAATTAAATCTCTGCACCAGCAGCTATTCAATAATCCAACTGTTACCGATTGTATAACCTGCCCCATTGATCCCCCAAACCAAAAGCCCTACTGCTTACTTGGAGAGGTCTTTGTTTGCCCTCAGGTGGCTATTTCTTATGCTAAAGAGCATAACCTTGACGCTTTTGAAGAACTAATTTTATATGTAGTGCATGGCTTTTTGCATCTAATAGGCTATGATGATATGAATGAAAAAGATGAAAAACTGATGCGAAAAATGGAACGTGAGTCGATCGAGCATTTAAAACAGGAAAAAGTGTGTTAGAGCTTTCTTTAGTATTTTTATCGCTAAAATTTATTACTTCTATATTTGACGGCGCTCTCATCACTCTTGGACGTTTTGAAACAGAAACGCTTTTAAAAAACTCTAAAATTAAAGCCTATACCCACCTAATCGGGTTTTTTAAACCAAAAGCTAATCTTGATGGTTTTAAATTCCTTTTAAAATCTTGCAAGTATACCTTTCAGCTTCTATTTGGCTTATCCTCTTTTCTTTATCTCATTAATAACAAATTTGATAACGCGATTGAATTTTATATCTTAGTAAAAGCTGTTGGAATTATTTTAGCCCTCTCCTATCTTGTCGATTTTTTAGCCGCTCTCATTTATTTTAAAAAACCCACCTCTTGCATCAAGATCCTTGAACTACCGATTTGCTTTATCTCTTTTTTCTTTCTCCCTTTTGCTGTCATCGGTTTTTATGTCATGGCGTTAATTCATCCTGAGGTGTTTAAGCCAAAAGCTTTAACTAATAAGCAAATATCGCAAAAGCTAAGACAGAGCCTTGAAGAGTCGGGTTTAAATGAATATCTAGATCCAAGCGATAGAAAATTGATGCTCTCTTTAACCTCATTTAAAGACAAAGTGGCCCGTGAAATCATGGTTCCACGTATCAAAGTTTTCAGCTTAGATATTAAATCTCCTGTTGAAAAGGCTGTAAACACCCTTTTAAAAGAGGGCTATTCACGCGTACCGGTATACGAAGGAAACGTTGATAATATTGTGGGTATATTGCTTCTTAAAGATCTTTTAAGCTTTTATGCCTCTACAGAATCAGATCTAGATCCCCGTTTACAAATGTCAGTAGAATTTTTAGTAAAACCTGCAACTTTTACCCCAGAAACAAAAAAAATCTCCCATCTTTTGCAAGAATTTAGGCTTAAACAAGCTCACCTTGCTGTTGTTGTTGATGAGTGGGGCGGGACAGAAGGGATTGTTTCAATCGAAGACATTCTTGAAGAGCTAGTAGGTGAAATTGCCGATGAATATGATACTGAAGAAGAAATATTTTTTGCTCCCCTAGCTTCTGGTGGTTGGATTGTAGACGCCAGAATGGCCATTAAAGATGTAGAATCCGAACTTGGTATCTTAATTCCTCATAGTCCAGAATATGATACTATTGGGGGCTATATATTCCATAAGGCAGGAGAAATTCCAAGCGTCGGCTATAAAATTCATAATGCCTCTTTTGATCTTGAGGTTTTAAGCTCTTCTGAGCGATCCGTTGATAAGATTAAAATTAATCGTTGAATACATCTAGAAATATTTGCCATCTCTAGTTATTCTTTTTGATTATAATATCAAATTGATGACTCAATGATCCCATCACCCCTATCGGTTTCCTCTTCTAAAAGTACATTCCAGAATAATCCTACTAGCAATTTGGATTATAAAATTTATACCCTTGTAGCCCATTTCATGATCATTAATTCAGCGCTCATTGCGACCGTATTGACGATCACAGCTTTAGTCTTTCCCCTTTCCTCCTCAACCATTATGACTGGTACCACCACATGTATTGTGATGTTTGTATCAGGTGCTTATTTCATGCCTTCACCCCCTAACAAAGGCCTATATCCTATGACAAGTCCCATAAGTTCTTCTTCTACGTCCCCTGTTTTAGTAGCTACTGCCAAAGAGAGTTCAAATGCAGTTACCTCTACTGCCTTAGTAAGACTTGAAAGTTCTGATCTTAAAGTAGGTACTACGTCCTCATCGGGAAAAAATCCTGATTGGCGGGTTTGGTTTAGTGATTTTTTTGTAGATTCCAAAAGTCCTCCAGTTCAAGCCTATGCATTAGATCCTAACATGGCCTCAAAAGAGGAAGTAGCACTTGCTAATTCTGGATTATTTAATCCCTCAAACAACTGTTTTATGAATGCCTCTTTGCAATCGTTATTTCAAGATTCTGAGCTTTCACGATTTTTGATGGATCAATTACGCCTCATTTCAGACGCTGGTGCTCTTTCAGCGCTTAATCCCTGTTTGCCAGCGGCTCCAAGATGTTCGATTGAAGGCTCTAAAGCAGAAGATAAAGCACGACTTGCCGAGAAAAAAGATAGCCTCATTGCAGAACTCTTGTCTGATCACCGATATGTAGCGATAGCAACTCCTCTAGTTTCCTATCATCTTCATGAAGTTTTAGAAACAGATTTAAGTAACAAAGTAAATCTAGCTCAACTGTATATGACAGGCTCCATTAAACAGATGGCAACTTATGCTTATAATCTATTATCCAAATGGCAAACAAAATCCTTTATAAGTCAAAATGAAGCGGTTTTATTAAGACTTTCTCTTGTTAAATTAATGAATCGAGAAGCCTCTATCCGTTTAAAACCAGCCACTGATAAACTTTCTGATCGTGCAGAATGGTTATTGCCAGGACTAAATTCTGAAAACATGTCTATTCTTATATCTAAGATGGAAGAGGCTAGTGAATTTTCACGGTTATTGATTGATTCTCTTGATGATTTATGCGCCCGTTTTTTAGAAGAAAGTCCTCACAATCCTGTAAAAGCTAAAATTAGCTGCGAAGTAAAAGCTTTTAGATTACCTGAAGAGGGTTCAGAAGTTGCTGTTTTTGACCCCACTTTGCAAATAGATGGAGCCCTAAAAAGACATTCTCATTTTGATACCACTTTGCAGCTTACAGCCTCAGCAGAGGGTAAATATAGACTGGATGATATGAGTTATTTTTCAGGTTATACCGCCATTAAAAAACCTTTAATTACTTACGCCTCTGTTGATGAGCTCATTCCAGCCACTAATATTGGAGATACAGTCTCTGAGTCAACCAACTACACAATAGAACTTCCATCCAAGCTTTTAATGTGGATTCAAGCTGGAAATGGCGCGACAAAATATAAAAACACAGAGCTTCAATTTACCGATCAAGAAGCTTTAAGTGTTACGCTAAGAGCTGGAGAACATTTAACAGAAGATAGTACCTATCTACTCTCTTCTTTTACTGTACATAAAGGATCAAGTTTAATGTCAGGTCATTATATCTCTTATTCAAGAGTCACTCGCGCTGATGGTAGAGATTATTGGTTGAAACAAGATGATTCTAATATACGCGCCTGTCCAGTTGCAGAAGTAAAAGCGGTATTAATGGGACTTGAAGACTGGCATAGTCCTAACATGCTTGTTTTGAAAAAAGTTTAAATTTCACTTGATAGAGCAGGCTACCAGTCTGCTCTATTTTTATAATTTTTCCTCTAAAGGAAGGTATTCTAAGACCTTGCCATAGAATCTATTTTTAGGCACAATAGGCCATTGATCACGGGAGTTTATTCATGCGTCGTTCTTTATGTGTTGTAGAGCCATCGGCTATTAGTGCAGCTCACACAGGTAACTATATTTTTACCTATACAAGTGCGGCTTTGTTGCCTAAAGGAACAAAACTAAAATTTGATCTACTATCTAAAGGGCGAATGATCGATTGGCAAATCCCACAATCAGAGCCTAAACTAAAAGAAAATGCGATCTGGCTTGAAACTGAAGAACATGGTCCTATTTGGGCAAAAGAGGTTCCAGGTGAAGAGAGCTCAACAGCTTTTGAATTTATTTTACCCCAAGATATTAAGATCGGAGAATCCTTTAAAATAAAAATTGGTTCCCCATCAGGAAAAACCGGTTCTACTCGAGCGCAATCTTTCTTACAAAGAAGACGCCCTTTCTTCCTTTATATCGATCCAAAAGGAAAGGGAGATTACAAAGAGCCTGAGATTTTTGTTTTAGATGTCCGTGGTGGAAAACTTGAAAATATCCGTATCCTTTCCCCCTCACTTGTAGGAAGAAATCAACGTTTCGATCTTATCGTTCGTTTTGAAGATGCTTATGGTAATTTGACCTCAAATGCTGTTGAAGGAACGCTGATTGAATTATCTTATGAACATTTAAGAGAAAATCTTAATTGGAAACTCTTCATTCCAGAAACTGGATTTATTTCTATTCCCAACCTTTATTTCAATGAGCCCGGAATTTACAGAATCCAACTCAAAAATTTAACAACTAATGAGCTATTTTTCTCTAGTCCCATTAAATGTCTAAAAGAGACCAATAAAAGGCTTCTTTGGGGGCAATTCCATGGAGAGTCTGAAAAATTTGATGCGGTAGAAAATATTGAAAGCTGCCTAAGACATATCCGCGATGAAAAAGCTCTGCAGTTTTATGGCGTATCTCCGTTTGATTCTAATGATGAAATCTCTAACGAGGCTTGGAAACAAATCACTCACCATATCGCTGAATTTAACGAAGATCAGCGCTTCAGCACTTTTTTAGGTTTTCAAATCGACATGTCTGACGAAGATTTAGGGATTCAACAACTTGTCTATGCTAAAGATAATAAACCCATTTTGCGCAAAAAAGATCTTCGACAAGGTGGGATCAAAAAACTGGTTAAAACTCTCACACAAAAAGAGGGCTTTGCATTCCCTTCCTTTACAATGGGTGGAAAGCAGACGTTTGATTTTGAAGCCCTAGATAAAGAATTTCAACCCGTCGTAGAAATTTTCAACGCCTGGGGAAGTTCAGAAGGTACAGAAAAAGAGGGTAACGAATACCCGATCTTTGGTAAGGGTAAAAATGCGATCAACGCTAAATCGGGGGGATCTATTATTGATGCCTTAGATAAAGGGCACCGATTTGGGTTTATCGGCGGTGGTTATGATGATCGAGGCGCTTACAGTTCCTTGTACGATGCCGAGCAAACACAGTATACACCAGGCCTTACCGCAATTTTAGCCACCGATCATACGCGCGATGCAATCATAGAAGCTATGTATAAAAGAAGCTGCTATGCGACAACAGGTTCCCGTATTCTTATGGGTTTCCATATCGCTAATGCTTCCATGGGTGAGGTTTTAAGTACAAAATCTAAACCTGGTCTGGCCATCAATCGCCATATTAGCGCTTATGTAGCTTCCCCAAATAACATCAAGCATGTTTCCATTATTCGAAATGGAAAAGTCCTAAAAACCTTTACTCCAAAAGATACCCGGTTTGAATTTACCTACGACGATATGGAGCCTATTGAAAAGCTAGCCATCGAAGGTAAATACCAAGAGTTTCCGTTTGTCTATTATTTCTTAAAACTGACAGAAGTGGGTGGACATACAGCTTGGAGCTCTCCTATTTGGATAGATGTTCAGGAGTCGACAGCAGTTCCGATGAAAAAAGCGGCTGTTAAAAAAGCTAAAAAGTAATTTATGCACTTAGTTTTAGGATCTACTTCTAAAGCTCGCTCCTATCTTTTACAAGAGCTCGGCGCTTCCTTTACCGTACGTTCTCCGAGCTTTGATGAAAGATTAGTTCCTCTTAATAGCGATCCTGTTGCTTATTGTCAGGAACTAGCATTAAAAAAAAATATCTCCCTTGCAAGCCTCAACCTACAAGAAGTCATTATTACCTGTGATACGATTGTTTATTGTGGGGATAAAATCTTGAATAAACCGCTAGATTACAAAGAAGCCTTTGAAATGCTTAAGTTTTTATCAGGAAAAAAACATCAGGTACTTTCAGCCTTGTGCGTTGGTATCGGCGATGATAGAAAGGTTAATCATGAAATCACAGAAGTTGAATTTAACCATTTAACAGACTTGCAGATTGAAAAATTTCTCCTTGATCCGCACTATATTCATAGATCAGGATCTTATACCCTATCAGGTAAAGGATCATTGCTTGTAAAAAAAATCCACGGCTCTTATGAAAATGTGATTGGACTGCCGTTTAATTTATTAGAAAAGATGCTTAATCATTGGGGTGTATCGTTATGGGATTAATGTGGCTTGGATGCTTACTTTTATCAGGGGATCCTCAGCTACATCAATTCATTCACAAACAGCAGTTTGAACAAGCGATTAAAAGGGCTTTTACTCTCAATCAAGAAGAGGCTTTTGATGCTGTTCTTGCTGAAAAACTTGCTACAAGTCTTATTGATAGAGGATTAAATTCCCCAAAAATCGAAGAGGCGCTCCTTTCTCTTTATGCCGCACTTATTTGTGAAAAAGATTTAGATATTAATAAGCTGGATCAACTGTTTTTGCAAAATATCCCTTTTATGCAACACATGATCTTATCTAATTTAGAAAAGATAGAATTAAATACCGCCTATCCCCTTCTAAAAAAAGCATTAAGTTCTGAAGATTTAGGAATAAGACTCCATGCCTGTCAGATTCTTGCGCACTCAGGACATAAAGAAGGTCTTGCCCAGCTTGAATCGCTCATGTACCGCTTACCCCCTGAGCTTCGTTATATTTTTGCAGAACTTTTTGCTCAAATCGGTTCTAAAGAGGCTCATATTCATTTAAAAACCCTTCTTGAAGACACCTTGTGGACAAATAGGGTAGCAGCTCTTCTTGCTGTGGCTGACTTTAAACAAGATGGCCTTTTACCTTATGTTAAATCAAGCCTATCTCATACACAACCGGCAGAAATTGAAGCGGCAGCTTATGGGGCTGGAGCATTAAAGGATTTACAAGCGGTAAAAAAACTAGAAAAGCTCCTCCTTCACAATACCCCAGAAGTAAAGCTCTCTTCAGCGCTTGCTCTTTATAGACTTGGGGTCATGAAGGGAAAAGATTACATCGTAGATCAAGCCAAGAAAATGGATCTATTCGCCTTAAATCTCCTCTCTGAGCTTAATCTTGAGACTGATGATCTTAAATTCATCTTCGATAAACAGGATTTCAATCACCGCTTAAATACCACTCTTGTTCTTTTAAAAAAAAGACACCCTTTAGGTCTTGCTGAATGCTATGGGCTACTTAAAGATCTTCCTCCCCTTCTACCTAAATATTCCGCTGGAAGAACTCTAATCTCTTTTAAAGTAGAAAGGAAAAAAGAGTATTTAGAATATTCACTGGCTTTTAGAAAACGTTTTGCCTCGATATTGATTCATGAAATGTTTTCTTATCCGGCCCAAGAGGCTGATATCTTTTTTATTAAGCTTTTAAATTCCAAAGAATGGGTACCCCTTATCACAAGAGGACTTTTAGATCGCGGTGATGAAAAAGCGTGGGATTTACTCAAAAAAATCTCAGAAACCCCTGGTAATCCTTACTTAAGAACCCAAGCCCAATTACAACTTTTTATAAAAAAGCCCTCCCTTCATGCCAAAAATAAACTGATCGACTATATGAAGTCTGTTGGTAAAGAAGAGATGATAAAGTTTCATAATTCGGCAAAAAAAGAACACCGCTTCAGTGAGCTTTTTTTAGAGCCAACGCCTGAAGAACGCTCCGAGCTTTTTTTACAATGTGCTGAAGCTCTTTGTCAGCATAAAGATAAAAAAGTGATCGAGCTTTTCATGCATCTATTAGAAAACGGTCATCAAGCGAATAGACCGCTTATTGCTGCTTTTTTAATGATAGCTCTTCGTTAATTAGAATTTTCTTTCAAGCTTTAAGCTTGCTGAATTTTCCATAAAATGGGATCCAAATAAACCGGTATAAACAAGAGCCCAATCAAACTTAGCATGTCCCCCTTTGAATCCCCCATGCACCCTTCCAAAGTTTCTTGTTGGGATGGTTTGATGATAGTTGCCATAAACATCAGTGCCTTGAAAAGCGGCCTGGTAGCTATTATTTGTGAAGTAGTATTCAAATACCCAAGAGCCATCGACAAAAAATTCAATATTAGACTGATCTTTTTTATTAATATTAGCTTTACCGTTTTTCTTAATATTAGCATTCTCTTTTTTCTTATTTTCTGAATTAAACACCAATCCAAACGCGTTCCGAATCACCGATAGCTTTTCATTTTTTACATTAAAATTAGCGCCTGTTGCTCCAGATTCAGTGTAGGTATTTTCTTGTCCATAAAGATAAGAGGGTGTGTCATAGAAGGTAACTTTAGCATGATCGATATCGTATTGATAAGTATAGGCCAATTTCCCTTCGATGCTTGTATTCCATGCGTTGTGACTGGTACTTGCTACAAGATTTAAATAATCCATCGAGCGCTGAGCTTTAATAAAGCTATAACCACCGAGCCCTTTTAATCCTGCTTGCCAATGAGAAGACTGCGTGCTAAACCCGATAGAGGCCCATGCGGTTGGATAACTGGCATAGCCACTTGCTGGATTTAAATTCATATACGATTCTGAAGCTCCGAT